>CALFEW010000636.1 GCA_937958365.1 uncultured Chloroflexota bacterium
TCCCAAAGGGAGGGGAGACCGCTCCCTCTCCCTTTGGGAGAGGGTTGGGGAGAGGGAAAGCTTTCATTTTAAGGCGAGCTTCCCGGAAAATTCTTATTTGTCTAAAACTTCGCGGACCTTTGCGGTCAGGACGTGGCGCGTAAAGGGTTTGGGCAAGAAATCCACCTCGGCTGTGAGCAGTCCATGCCGCACGACGGCGTCGTCCATATAGCCGGACATGAAAAGCACCTTCACCTCCGGGCGCTGCTGGCTGATGCGCTGAACGACTTCTCGACCGCTCATTTGCGGCATGACCACGTCTGTGAGCAGCAGATCAATCCGAGATGGGAATTCTTGGGCCAAAACGAGCGCCTGATTGCCATCGTGGGCGGCTAACACAGTGTATCCGGCTTCTTCCAACGTCATCCGCACCAGGTCGCTTAATGTCTGTTCATCCTCAACCAGCAAAATTGTTTCATGACCGAGTTCCAGAGAGTTTATCGCCGGTCTGGCCGATTCTTCAACGCGGCCGGTGATGCTGGCCGGCAGATAAAGCTTAAACGTGCTGCCCCTTCCGGGTTCGCTGTACACGTGGATTGCGCCGCCGCTTTGTTTGATGATGCCGTGAACGGTAGCCAGTCCCAGGCCGGTCCCTTCGCCCGGTCGTTTGGTGGTAAAGAAGGGTTCAAAGATTTGTTTTTGTGTGGCTGTATCCATGCCGTGGCCGGTGTCTGTAACCGCCAGCATGACACATGGCCCCAGCGGCGTATCCAGGTAAGCGCCGGCAATTTCCTCGTCCAAATAGAGATTTTGGGTTTCAATGGTCAACATGCCACCCGTGGGCATGGCATCGCGGGCGTTGACCACCAGGTTCATGATAACTTGTTCGATCTGACCCGGATCCGCTTTTACCGGCCATAACTCGGCTTGCAGGAAGGTGGTGAAGGTGATGTCTTCGCCGATGAGCCGGGCTAACATATTTTGCAGATTACTGACCAGATCGTTTAGATTGATGACGGCCGGTTGCAAGAGTTGCTTGCGGCTGAAAGCCAACAACTGCCGCGTCAGGCCGGCGGCATGTTGGCCAGCCTGAAGAACTTGCTCCAACTTGGGCAGCAGCGGATCATCTGGGGCCATTTTGCTGCGCATCAGGTCGCCGTAGATCTGGATGATGGTAAGCTGGTTGTTAAAATCGTGGGCGACGCCACCGGCAAGTCGGCCAATGCTTTCCATTTTTTGCGCCTGGCGTAGTTGTTCTTCCAGGCGGGTCTGTTCGGCGGTGGCCCGTTTGCGTTCGGTGATGTCTTTGACGACCAATACTGTGCCGACTACCTGACCTTTTTCGCGAATGGGCGTGCTGATGCATTCCACGGCCAATGGCGTCCCGTCTTTGCACCAGTAGACCTCGTCGTCGGCCTGGTAACTCTGGCCTTCCAGGGTGGAAAGGTGGATGTGGCATTCGTGGGCGGGGTAGGGTTCGCCGTTGGCGTGGGTGTGGTGAAAGGCGTGGTAGGCGTGTTGGTCCAGCAGTTCGGCCGGTTCCCAGCCGAGCATGTGGGCCATGGCGGGGTTGACGAAGGTGATACGGCCGTTCACATCTGTGCCATAAATACCTTCCCCGGCCGAATTCAGGATGAGTTCCATGCGCCGGTTCAGGTGGGCGATGGTCGCCTCCGCCTGTTTGCGTTCGGTGATGTCTATGGAGAGGATAAACAGACCTTCGGGGACCGGTTGGATGCTGAGATCAAACCAGGCTGTGTCGCCATTGTCGTAAACAAATTCGTTTTCCAGACGAAGCGCCACGCGCTCCGTCATGCAGTGATTCAGGGTGGTGAATAAGTCTGTATGGGCAATGCCCGGATAGACTTCCTGAAATGTTCGTCCCAATAGTTCCTTGCGGCTGCGCCGGCTGTGCTGCAAGACGCTCTCATTCAGATAGAGGAAGCGCCAATCAAAGCCGATGATCTGGCAGCCTTCCAGCATATTTTCCAGGGTGTGGTGGTAACGCGCTTCACTTTCCCGAAGGGCGGTTTCGGCCTGTTTGCGTCCGGTGATGTCTTGCACGTAACCGACCAGGGCGGTGGAACGGCCGTCTAGCCCACGAACCAACCGGCCTTCAGCCCAAACGACGCGCTCTTTGCCATCCGGTAAAACGATGCGGTATTGCAGCGGTAAGGGGGCGTCGTCTTCCAGGACGGAAGCGTTAGATTGCTGGACAGCTTCCAAATCGTCAGGATGGATGCGTGCGTTGATTACCTGATTGAGGTCGCCGTCAAAAGTATCTGGGTCCACGCCAAACAGGTGAAACATCTGGTCCGACCAGGTGACTTTTTGCGTTACCAAATCCCATTCCCAACTACCCATTTGCGCCACCGCTTCGGCGGCGGCAAGAATGGATTGTGATTCGCTGAGCGCTTCCTGGATTTGTTTGCGCTCGGTAATGTCTTCGGAGAAGATGACGATGCCGCCAATGGTCTTCTCGGCGGTAGTCCACGGCAGTATTTCCCAGCGCAGCCATTGTGTACGGCCGTCGGATCGCACAAAAGTATCATCGTCTGCCTGCACCACTTCACCCGCCAGCCCACGCTGATGAAAGGCTTTCCAGCGGTCGGGAATTTCTGGGAAGACCTCGTAGTGGCAGCGGCCGATAATGTCTTCCAGCCCATAGTCGGCCAGCCAGCGGTGGCTGACGGCCAGGTAACGCATCTCCTGGTCGAACATAGCCAGCGAAGCCGGCGCGTGTTCGATGAACAGGCGCAGTTTCTCTTCGCTTTCGCGCAGGGCTTCTTGCATCCTAACACGCCCGGTGATGTCGCGGGCGATGCCTAATACGCCCAGCAATTGCCCGGCATCGGTAAACAAAGGGGTTTTGATGGTTTCGGCCAGAATGCGACGGCCGTCGGTGGCAAAGGTCAGCCACTCTTCGTTCATGGATGATTTCCTGGCCTGAACGGCTATCTTGTCGTATTGGCGGAAAAATTGGGCCAGTTCGGGGGCAAAAAAATCGTAATCGGTTTTGCCCAGGATGTTTTCCTCTTTCACGCCGACAAATTGCTCAAACATCGGGTTGCAGGCCAGGTAAACGCCGTCTGGGTCTTTGAGCCAGACCATGTCGGGAATGGCGTTGAGCAAGTTGCGCAGGCGAGCGCGTTCGGCCAGCAGTTCTTGCTGGGCCTGGTAGCGGTCTGAGAGGTCTATGGACGTGCCGACGTAGGTGACGATACCGTCGTCATCCACTACTTTTTGCGCGGACATCAGGACCTCAAACGTGGAGCCGTCTTTGCGCAACGCGGTGAATTGCAGGGTGTGTTCACCTTTTTCTTCCAGGTTACGGATGATGGTTTCGGGCACGGTGGGATCGGCGCAGTGGCCTACGGGTGACGCGCCGAAGATTTCATCCAGGGAATCGTAGCCCCACATTTTGAGGTAGGCGCGGTTGGCGTAGAGGATTTTGCCTTCGGCGCTGACCACGTCGTAGCCGTTGAGGGAGTTTTCCAGGGCGTTGCTTTTCTGACGGAGTTCATCTTCGACGTGTTTGCGGGCGGCGATGTCGTGAACGTGCCGGTCTGTGCCGGCGGGTCGGACGAGGAGGAGGGAACGGCCGTTGCCCAGGGGGTGGGTTTCCACGTTTACGGGGAAGGAACGGCCGTGACCGTCGCGTAGGGTAGTGGTGTTTGCCGAACCTGAGACGACGCCGGGCAACGGCCGTAAGCTCGACTCCGTGATCAACAGGTCTGGTCGGGAGAGTCGCAGCAGGGCTTCGCGGTCATAGCCTGCCAGTTGGCAGCCAGCGGCGTTGATTTCGATGAATTCGGCTGCGTCGTTGACGACAAACATGGCTTCATTGGCTGTGGTAAACAGGGTGTGTACTAGCTCGGCAAAGACGCCAGGGAGCAGGGTGTCGGATGAACTATGTTGAGCGGTATGCCCCATTTTATCGCCTCCGAGATGTGACCCTTCTATGATCAGGAGCCGTCTCACATCTGATAACGCCTTAAAAACGCCGTTGACTGGAAAACGAGCAGACGGATTGCTTTCGTACCTTACGAGTCAACTGTTTGCACCGTGAGCAAGAATAAAGTGCAAACATAGTGTCCAGATTTATTGGTTCATTATAGACAAATGAAAGATCCAACTCAAGAGACATTGGTACTTTCGTGGACTGTGAGTGGTCTCCAGAAATCGCCTGGTTGCTAATTCTGTGACGTGGGAGCTGGGTGGTGGGTGGTGGAGGATGGGTGGTGGAGGATGGGTGACAATCGGTATTCCGTAGGGCGCTATTTCTGGTAAGCAGCTAATGGGATGTGTTAGTTGTTAATTGTTAGTTGGGGGTCTGGCGTTTGCGGAGGGGGGTGTTTCCGTGAGCGCCAGACCCTTTGGGTTAGGGCATGGTTAGTCGTCGTCGTCGGCGTAACGGCCGTTGCTCGCATAGGCTTCCGATTGGACTTCGCGCCAGGTCATTGAGCGCATGTCGTCTTCGGGTTGGTCGTAGTAGATTTTGATGTCGGCCGTGTCGCGCAGGAAATTGATGGCCCCCACTTCGCAGCGCTTGACGGGCAGTCCGGTGCGTGCGCGCAAATCTTCCAACAGCAGGCTGTAGTTGGCCGGTTTGATCAAATCAATGCGCTCATAGGTCAGTCGTTTGGAAGCCTCGTAGCGGAAGCCCCATTCTCTTTCCAGGAGGTAGAGCGTGCCGGTAACGGCCGTGTTTGCCACCACCAGAGACAACCAATCCCCACTGCCAATCAGCACAGAGTTCAACACCGGCAAAGCGATAATCACAAACAGATAGGTCATTTCCCGAGGCGGCATGGGGTCTGTGCGATACCGCAGCAGCGAGAAGAGGCCAAACAGACCAAAACCCACGCCCACGCTTAGCTCCACGCTGGTAAGCACACTCATGATGAAGTAAATGGTGGTATTAAAAGCGATAAAGGTGAACACATAGTTCTTGTTTGGTCTTGCCGGGTAATAAATGAACCGGACGATGGCCAGGGCCACGGCAAAATTGAAAACGAAGCCGATGAGCAAATTAGTGACTGTGGTCATGATACCCTCCAGACAGCAGCTTTTGAATGAGCAACTGCTGTGGTTTAAAGTTGTTTTGCTTCAGGTGCGGATAAACCAGGCTTGCGCCCAGGCAATATTTGCTGAAGGATGAAGGCCGCGCGTGCAAGCTGCGAATGTGCCGGATGAATTGGGAATCGGCCGAATAGCCCTCTTGTTTGACCTCGGCAATGGCGACGCCGGGCAGGGCGATTTGCCGCCGTCCCCAATGAAAAGCCAGGTCAAAGTCCAGCGTCAGCCGTTCCGCCTGCCTGGTGTTCACCAGGGTGATGCGGGTGAAGCTGTTCCACAGTTTGGGGACCAGTTGGGCGGCGTCGTAAGGGTAGTGGTGGCCGAGGAAAACGGCCGTTTCCCAGTCAACACTCGTCACCAACTGCGGCGTCTGCAACCGTTCTTTGATCGTGCGCTTCTTGTTCGTCTTGTGTTTGACCTCGATAAAACTCATGTCCGATTCCACGTAAGCGCGGGCGCGCACTTTGTAACGGTCGGTCGCGCCGGCGTGGTGGCGTTGGTAGAGCGCAAAATCGGGTGTGTCAAAGTAGAGCGTCTGGTAATGGTTCAGCCGCACCCCGGCCACTTCCAAAACCCGGTATTCTGTGCTTAACCCGGTCAAGGCATCCAGCAAAGTATCGGCCGTCAGAACAAACTTGGTGTCGTGGCGATTTAGCAGGGCGACGTCGGCCATTTCTTGCAGGCTGATGGGAGCATAGGTGTTGATGATGGGTTGGGCGGCGGAAACGGCCGTGTCCTTCAACCATTGCTTCGCCCGACCGGCGCTCAATGGCGTGGTTTGTGTAGATGATGTGACCATGTTACTTTCCCTTGAAGAAGATTTCTACCACAAAGTCCCTGTCGGGCGCTTCACACTGCCACCGGCTGTTCCTTTGAAGTGACTGTACTTTATCTGGAAACTGTTTAGAAAAAGTTAAGAAGCCATTGTTAATTGATTCAGGTTGGCGGAATACCGTATGCCGTATACCGTATACCGTATACCGTGTTCCGTGTTCCGTTGGCGTTTACCAGAGGTAGCACCCTACGGAATACCGAATACGGAACACGGATTACGGATTACGGAACACGGAATACGGAATACGGAATACCGAATACGACTCACCCCTACCGCGTGCATCGTTCACCTTATCCACGGCCCGCCCACGTGAAATGGTTGGTATCAACTCATATATGTTGCACACCGTTTGCATCCTGGTTAAACTTCCCTCGGTCATTGGTAGATACAGGGCTTCTGTTCACCAATCAGTTACCAGACACGACAAGTACCAGAAAAAACCTATACCTGGCATAAGGAGATACAAATGAGTGATTTAATTGTGTTGTCTTTTGAAAACGAAGCTGCCGCATTCCAGATGCGCGACAAGCTGCTGGACATGCAAAAGCGAGAAGTGATTACCCTGGCCGATGCGGCTATCGTCGTGCGTGACAGCAAAGGGAAACCGAAGGTTAAACAACTTCACAGCCTGGTTGGCGCAGGCGCATTGGGCGGCGCGTTTTGGGGTATGCTCATTGGCTTGCTCTTCTTTGCCCCCTGGCTGGGCATGGCCATTGGCGCGATGAGCGGCGCGTTAAGCGGCGCATTGAGCGATATTGGCGTGGACGACAAGTTCATCAAAGAAGTCGGCGCGGCCATTGAACCGGGACATGCAGCCCTGTTCTTGCTGGTAGCCAAAGTTACCGCAGACAAAGTATTGCCGGAACTCAGCTCTTTCAACGCCAAAGTATTGCAGACTTCCCTCTCCAACGAAGCCGAAGCCAAACTGCGCGAAGCTTTTGGCGCCGAAGGTATCGAAGAAGCTTAATTGTTGTTGTCTAAAAGGTCCGGCACGGCCGTTTCCGGCTTGTGCCGGGCCTTTTTTTATGCCTGAATCATGCCCTGGAGTGGTGTTGCCCATCGTAGTTCCGCAAACGATTGGATCTCTACTCCGTAACCTATTGCCTCTTTTCGCCAAGAACACTCACGCAAGCACCCTCATCATTTTGCAATGACTCAAGAAAAGGTATGATTCTGGTTGGTTTGCCACGCATAGTGTGGGACAAACTGATAAAAAACGCTGTATGATAACGAGGAAAGTAATATGAAAAAGCTAAGTTTAATACTATTGCTCGCGCTGTTTCTGGCGCTGGCAGCCTGCGGTGGGCAAGAACCAACGCCAACACCGGTCCCGCCCACGGCCGTTCCTACTGAAGTTCCCCCGACAGACATTCCGCCAACGGCCGTACCGACCGAGGTTCCGCCTACTCTTGAACCCACGCCAGAATCACCGCTGGCTGCCATCAATCACCAGGCCGATCCTGAACTGGTGGGCAAGACCTGGCAGTGGGTGTCGTTGACGACGGCCGTCGAGGCAACGTCCATCGCCGACCCCACCCGCTATACCATCCTCTTCAACGAAGATGGCACGGCCAACATCCAGGCCGACTGCAACACCGTTCTGGTGCAATACGCCACCAACGGCGGCCAGATCGGTGTCTTGCAAGGGGTTTCCACCCTGGCCGCCTGCCCCGAAGATTCGCAAGACCAGCAGTTCCTCACCCTGTTGAACAACGCCAGCCTCTACTTTTTCCAGGACGGCGATCTGTTCATAGACACC
>CALFEW010000637.1 GCA_937958365.1 uncultured Chloroflexota bacterium
TCTCGGGCTAAGGCGCGCTCGGCCGGGGTGTCAAACTCGACGACTTCCGCGTCAATAAAAGGGTTTTCAAATAACCCCAGTTCAAACTTCTGTCGCAGCAGCCGCGCCACACTGCGATCTATCAAAGCTTCTTCAATCAGACCATTTTGGAGCGCTTGTCTGAGCGGCTCGCCATAACAACTGGTGTTGGGGAGTTCTACGTCGAGACCGGCCGACAAGGCTCGTACGGCCGAATCCACCGGATTATCGGTCACCTGATGGGCATTTTGCAGCATATCAATGGCAAAATAATCGGCCACCACGACGCCATCAAAGCCCCACTCCTCGCGCAAAATTTTGGTCAGCAGCAGTTCGTTAGCGGCGCAGGGAATGCCATCCAGTTCATTGTAGCCATTCATCACGGATTGTAAATTTGCCTGGCGAACGGCCGTTTCAAATGGCAGCAAATAAACCTCACGCAGCTCCCGCTCCGGGATGTGAGCCGGATTCCAATTGAAACCCCCATCGGGTATACCATACCCAACAAAATGTTTACCAGTGGCGATAATACGCTCATCCCAGCTTTTGCCCTGCAAACCTTGCACATAGTTGACCCCGTTCAAGGAGACCAAATAGGGATCTTCGCCAAACGTTTCTTCTACTCGCCCCCAACGCGGGTCACGCACCACGTCCAACAGTGGCGACAAGCCTTGATGTGCGCCAGCCGATTTCATCTGCTGGCGCACCACTGCGGCCATCTTTCGTGTCAGCTCCGGCTCCCATGTGCTGGCCAGGCCAATGATTTGCGGGAAGCAGGTTGCGTTGCGGGCCATATAACCACTACAACACTCCTCATGGACGATAGCTGGAATTTGCAAGCGGGTATTTTCCATTAAGTATTGCTGGATGCGGTTGGCTAAACGTGCGCCTTCCTTTGGCTTCAGACTGCTCGCTCCCGCAACGCGGGTAACATGACCAAGCCCGTGTGCCAGAACGAGTTTGGCTTTTTGTTCGTCAAAGGCCAGGTCTGTCAGCATTTCAAATACCCAGGCGCTTCCCAGTTGGGCAATTTTCTCCTCAATCGTCATCAGATCGATCAGGTTCTCTACTCGCTCGGAAATGGGTCGTGATGGATCACGATAAACCGACTGCATATGATCGCTCATAGTAAGGCTCATTATTTAACAGCTCCTGCGGTCAACCCGCTAACAATCTGACGTTGGGCGATGAAGTAGAAGACCAGGGCCGGGATCATCGCCAGGGTGGTATAAGCGAGAACCACCGCATAATCCGTGACAAACTGAGCCGAGACGTTGTTTACGCCTATGGGAAGGGTCCACTGGTTCGGCTCAGTCAAGACCAGGAGGGGGAGGATAAAAGCGTTCCAACTGGTCACGACGGTGAGAATCGCAATCGTAGACAGAGCTGGACGGGAGAGTGGAAGCATGATTGACCAGTAGATGCGCAGCGGGCCGCACCCATCCAGAACCGCAGCCTCGGTCAGGTCGCGCGGGATGCTTTGGAAGAACGGCCGTAGAATGACAATGGCCAACGGAAGCGAAAAAGCCGCCTGGGGAAGGACCACACCCAATGGATTATTGAGCAGGCTGACCTGCCGCAGCGTGATGAAAAGCGGCAATACGGCTACCGCTATCGGGAAAAGCAGACCCATAGTGAAGAGCGTATAAATCGCTTCCTTACCACGAAACCGATAACAGGCAATCACATACGAGGCAAGAGATGCCGCCGGCAAAACCAGAAGCGTGGTCAGCAAAGCAACGAAAAAGCTTCTCCAGACCTGACCCCAGAAAGAAGGATTGGTTAACTGACCAATATAGTTGGTGAACACCCAGGGATCCGGCAGACCCACCGGGTCGGCTGCCAGTTGACTGCTGGTGCGAAAGCCGCCGAGTACTGCATAGGCCAATGGAATCACAATGATCGCCAGGACAAAAACCGCGACCAGGTACAGCATTGCCTGATTCAGGCGACGTCTTGCCCGGTCATCACGGACGGTAGTTACTGAAGTCATGAGGTAAGCGCCCCTTCCAGGTCGCGGCTGAGGACGAACCGCTGATACAGCAGCGCAACAATCAAAGAAAGCCCGAATACAATAACGGATACCGCGCTGGCGTATCCAAATTGGCTGCGTCGGAAGCCCCAGTCCACAAGGTAGGTGGCCATCGTAGCGGTTGAGTTCACCGGACCACCTTTGGTCGTCACCCATACCAGATCGAAGAGTTGAAGGGCGCCAATGATGGAAAGAAAGACCGAAACCCTGATAGTAGGGCCAAGCAAGGGCAGGGTTATATGACGCAGGCTCTGCCAGAACGTTGCCCCATCAACGGCCGCAGCTTCTTCGAGATCAGTAGGAATGAGCTGAAGCCCCGCCAGCATGAGTACCATGTGAAACCCAAAAAATCTCCAGCTGATGACGAAGAACAAGCTGTAAAGAGCGATTTCCGGATCGGCCAGCCATTCGTGGGTAACACTTCCGGTGCCGACCGAGGCGAGTAACTGGTCGAGCAGCCCGTTGGGACGGTAAATCTGACGCCAGACAACCCCGGTCACCACATCAGAGAGGATATACGGGGCGAAGAACATCACTCGGAAGATTCCCCTACCTATGAGATTCCGGCTCAGCAGCAGTGCCATTGCGAGAGCAAACGGAATCTGCAGCAGCAGCGAGAGAGCGATGATAATGAAGTTGTGCCTAATTGCTTCCAGGAAAAGCGGGTCAGAAAAGGCATCAGTGAAGTTTTCAAGCCCGACCCATTGGGTCAGCGGCTCGAGTCCATTCCAGTCATAGAAACTGTAGCGGATGCTTTGAGAAATGGGGTAGATGACAAAGAGGGCGTAGAGAAGCAACGCCGGTAAGAGGAACCCGATGATTACCGGCCAAGAGGTGACATCTGGTCGAAGCGAACGTCGTTTGCCCAATCGCGCGACCTCGATTTGTGCCGTGTCTTTCAGCGAGTTGTCCATAAGTTAGCTTGTCCATACGTTCTAAAATGTTGCGGGAGCGCCGCCTTGAGCAGCGCTCCCGCTTCTGTTCTCTAATAGACTGCTGCTTGTTTATCGTGCGGCGTTGGTTATTGCCTCAGTCACCTCTTCGGGGGTGGCTGTTCCTGCGAACAATGTGGCAACAGCATCATTAACGGCCGCTCCGATCTCCGGCGAGAAGAATTGATCAAGGTAAAGCTGAACGAATGTAGCCTTGGTCAGGCCGGCCAGGACCATCTGCATGTTCGGGTCGGTGACCGAGTTTTCAGAGCCAATGGTAATAGGCAAGTGAGTGCCAGCCGCTCCAATCCGCTCTGCCTGCGGGAGAGCTGTAATATACTCCAGGAACTCGACCGCCTCGGGTGGCGCATCCTTGCCAACGGCAAAACCATCACCGCCACCGAAGGCGTCAGTGGCCGCACCAGCTCCGCCCTCGACGAGCGGGAAGGGGAACCATCCCAAAGTGCCAGGGAACGCGCCATCCGGCGCCTGGTTAGCATATGAGCCAGGCCCCCACGGTCCCATGAGACTCATCGCCGCCTGACCGGTTCCAAAGGTTCCCGACTCACCATCGGGTGCGTCCCAAGGCGCTGCCAGGAATCCAGCCTGGAACGGCTGCATGTCAATCAGGCGCTGCAACTGGTTGCCAGCCTCGACAAACTCGGGCTTGTTGAAGTCCAGGTCTTCGGCGACCTGCGTCATCGCCGCCTCACCACCTTCCCGGATCATGAGATACGAGTAGTAAAAGTGCGCCGGCCATTTATCGCCAGCGCCGACGGCGATCGGGGTGATCCCCGCGTCTTTCAGGGTTTGGACGTCGGCCAGGAATTCCTCCCAGGTAGCTGGAGGTGCGTCGATCCCCGCCTGGTCAAATAAATCCTTGTTGTACCAGAAACCCACCATTCCCAGGTTCCAGGGGATACCGTACTGTTTGCCATCAACCTGAAGGAGGCCAACTGCCCCCGAGTTCAGATTGCCGATGAAACCAGCCGATTCTTCTGTAATGTCGCGGACAAGTCCACCTTCCACCTGCTGTTTAAGTCCACCGCCGCCCCAAGACTGGAACAGGTCGGGGGCATCACCCGCCTGGAGATTTGTTTGAAGCGCCGACTTGAACGCCTCGTTTTCCATCACCGTAATGTTGATAGTTACATTGGGGTGTGCCGCCATGAATTCATCGGCCAGTTGCTGCCACAAGGTCAACATCGGGTCGGTGTTCTGGATGTGCCACCATTCAATAGTAACCTCCTCAGCAGCAGCTTCCTCAGCCGGTTGTTCGGTTTGACTATCAGTAGGGGCAGCAGCTTCCTCAACTGGTTGTTCAGCCGACGTATCAGCTTCGGTGTCAGTCTGCGGTTCGGCCCCTGTGTTGCAGGCTGTGACAAGGGCCAGGGCAAACACAATGACAACGAGCAAACGTAGTGAACGAATAGTGGCGTGAGTCCAGCGAACCAACTTCCACTCTTCACGCCAGGCAAATAACTGATCTTGATTCTTCTTCATGACAATTTCCTCCAGTGACTAATATGAGATACGGCAGCTACACAACGTTAAATTAATAGACACCATGTCGGGAAAGGAGAACTGGCATATAATCGGGGACATGGTACTCCTTTCACAAAAGGGGCCATACGTCAAAGACGGGGCCGGGTAGCTTGCCGGTTGGCCGGCTCCGTCTTTTTTTACTTGTGCAAGCGCCGCGCTAAAATTCGCGGCTTTTTCTTGCTTCTAAACCTCGCAGCCCTAGCCTGAAACCGCCTGGCATGATTCGCGAACAACCAGGCGCGTCTGAATTTTGAAAAGCGTACATTCTGGCTTTTCCCCTTCGAGCCACCTGATTAGTAGCTGGGTGGCTAAGGATCCCATTTGCTGGATTGATTGATCTACCGTTGTCAGCCGTGGCGTTGCCTGGGCTGCTTCTGGTATATCATCGAATCCAACAACGGACAGATCTTGTGGAATCCGAATTCCTAAAGACTGGGCAACATCCATCACGCCTAGAGCCGAAAGATCATTTACTGCAAAAATGGCGGTAGGGCGATCTGGTCGGTCAAGGAGCAGCACGGCCGCGGCTTGACCCCTCTCCCGAGTATAATCGCCTTCTTGTACTAACTCTGGGTCGTAAGAAATGCCGGCGGCTTTTAGGCCGTCTTTATATCCCTCAAAACGGCGCATCGCGCTTAGCATATCGGACCGCCCCCCGATGAAGCCGATGCGACGATGCCCCAGGCCAATTAGATAATCCATGACGTCCAGCGCCCCTTCTCGGTTGGTAGCGATAACCGATGGTACGTTGGCTCCCTCACCCTGGGGATCAACTACAACGATGCGTGCATTTTCCGGAAAAGTTGGGGCTGTGGGTGTGACGACAATGTTGCCATCTGTCAGGGCGTTGCTTAAAAGCGCTACGTGTTCTTGCTCCCAGGAAGCGCGGCGGCTCAACGGCGGGTCGTCTGCGGCGTAGATCAACAGATCATAGCCAGATCCCCGGATGGCAGCACCGACCCCTTTGATGACAGCTAGTTCAAAGGGGTTTGATACTTCGGGCAGTACCAAACCAATCACATTCGTCGTACGGCTGCGCATTCCCTTGGCGGCCAGGCTGGGTGTATAGTTCATCTCAGCCACTACTTGCTGCACCTTGGCCGCTGTTTCCGATGAAACGTCATCCTTGTGGTTAATCACCCGTGACACAGTTGTAGTTGATACCCCAGCTGCTCGGGCAACATCTTGAATAGTAGCTTGGAACTGCGGCGTTCGTTTCCTCATCCTTATGCCTAAGACCGTAATGTAATCGTTTCCGTAATCGTTTCCGTAATCGTTTTCATTGTAAAAGGAGGAGGCAAAAATGTCAAGAAATTGTCGGCGGGCGAACCCACGATCAGGGGAACCCCATTGATGTGCTGCTCACTCATCTGACCGTGCCGGTTGAAACCGGCTAGAAGCCTTGTTCACGGGGTGTTGTTTAGTAGCCCGACGGCTTTAGCGCCGGGCGAAATGGGATGGAAATCGAGTATGCAATCGTCCTGGAAACTATTCTAACCACCGGCGAGGTTTGTTCAGTACGTCGCTGTAGACGATGGCTACTGCGCCCATCACGGCGGCGTCTTCGCCATTGGCCGCCGGGATGATTTGGATGCCTTCCTGCACCCAATGCCAGGCTCGCTGCGCGACAGTTTCCCGGATGCTGGGCAGCAGGTATTCGTGTACCGCCCACAGAGGTCCGCCGAAGATCACCCGTTGGGGGTTGATTACGTTCATCAGGCTGGCAATGCCAACGCCTAACCATTCGCCGGTTTCGGCTAGAGCTTTGAGCGCCACGGGGTCTTTTTGACGGGCAGCTTCGGTGATGAGAGGGATAGACATCCGGCTGGGGTCGTCCTGGATCATTTGCGCCATCCAGGAAGGCTGCCCTTGCTGGATGGCTTCGCTTACGCGGCGGAACAAGGCGCGCTGGCTGGCTAAAGTTTCCCAGCAACCTTTGTTGCCGCAGTTGCACTCCAGTCCATCTTTTTCTACGGTCATGTGCCCCACTTCACCGGCGAAGCCGCTGGCGCCTTCGATGAGACGGCCGTTTAAGACAATGCCGCCCCCTAACCCTACGCCAGAGCTGACATAGAGGAGGGAATCGCACGCTTGTCCAGCGCCAAAGTAACTTTCGCCAAGAGCCGCGAGGTTGGCTTCGTTGGCAATGAAGACGGGCACGTCAATTTTGGCTCGAATCATGTCACGCAGTGGCAGGGCAGACCAGTTTAGGTTGGGGGCAAAAAGAAGAGTTCCACTCGCCACGTCGACCAGGCCAGGCACTCCCACACCGATGCCGAATAACGGCCGTTGCCGCTTTTGTACTTGTTCGCAGCTCTCTTGCAACAAAAATAAAACACGGTTCAGGATAGCTTCCTGGTTGAAGTATCTGGCCGTACTTTCAAACCGGCGAGCAACAACTTCAATTGCGAAATTGACGGTGATAATAGAAATAAAATCTACCCCAATTTCCAGACCAATGATGTAACCTGCCTCTGGTTCAGGTTCTAAATTGATGGCCGGTCGCCCAATATCACTGCTGGAGATATCCGCCCCGATCTCTCGAACCAGATTGTTCTGAATCAGTTCTTTGACCATGCTGGAAACAGTGGCCTTATTTAATCCAGTGATATTGGCCAATGCTGCCCGAGACAAGGGTGATTCGGCCCGCAAGGTATTGAGGATTAGAACTAGATTCATGTCGCGCATCGCAGCATGATCAACCGAATTTCTTTGCGCCATAATTGCTTATCCTAGTTAGTTTGTATCTAATACTAATTAATATCGAGTCTATTACTTTAGCTGAACAGTGTCAATGTGGATGCAGGTCGTCAGTTTGCCTCGTACACCTTCCTGGGGCGATTTTAGGCAGTATGTGACAATAATCATGCCAAAATTGTGACGATTGTCACGATTGAAAAGCGCGATATTGACGGGCTTGAAAAGCATCATATACTCTCGTACAATAGTTTGCATTATAAACTTATTCGGATAATAATTTATTCGTAGTCCGCATAGATGATTTGTTAGCCTGGCCGAAGTGGGTAAACGAGCCACTTGTTCGGTCAGTAAAAGAGGAGGTAAATCAATCATCACTTCAGGCCTATCGTACAAAAAACTTGTTTACATTTTACCAACTAGTCAACATTTTGAGGAAGAATAGAAATGAGAACTAAGCAGGTATGGTCCCTTATAACAATTGTTGCTTTATTGATGTTTGCGGCGTTAATGGGTTGTAGCTCACAAACCGCGCCCACAACCGAAACGACTGCTGAAACAGTGCCAACAGAAGCAGCCCCGGCGAATAATACTGAAACAAATACGGAAGGCGCTGTTAAGATTGGTCTCTCCTTCTCCGACTTTGCGACCGAGCGCTGGAAGAACGAAGAAGTCCTGATGCGCCAGTTGTTGGAAGAAAAAGGTTACGAAGTCCTTTCTCAGGAAGCCAACCATGACGTCAAATTGCAGATTGACCAGATCGACAACATGGTCAGCCAGGGAGTGAAGGGTTTGATCATTATTGCTGAAGACGGGGATGCCCTGTCAACGGCCGTAGCCAACGCCAAACAAGCTGGCGTAGCCGTTCTGGCCTACGACCGGCTTATCAAATCACCCGATATTGCCGCCTATCTCTCCTTCAACAACGTCGAAGTGGGACGGCAGCAGGCGCTGGGCGTCATGCAAGCGATTGACATCGAGAATTGGGACGTAGAAGCCAACGGACCGGTGCGCCTGGTGAAGTTGGGTGGCAGCCCCACCGACAACAACGCGATTCTCTTCCGCCAGGGGCAGGACGAGATTGTGCAGCCTTACGTTGATGAAGGCAAAATCGAAGTGGTGGCCGACCAATGGGTTGACAACTGGGATGCGGCCAACGCGCTGAAGCTCATGGAGAACATTCTGGTTGCCGCCGGCAATGACATTGACGCGGTGGTTGCCTCCAACGACGGCACCGCGCTAGGCGCGCTGCAAGCGATGAAAGCACAAGGTCTGGCGGGTATCGTGCCGATTTCCGGGCAGGATGCCACCGCCGATGGCGTCAACAGCATCGTCAAAGGCGAACTGACCGTCTCCATCCTGAAAGACATCCGTGATCTGTCCCCCTTGGCTGTGGACATGATGGATAAGCTCATCAGAGGGGAAGCAATCGAGGGTCTGGACACCTACACCATGGCCGAACTGACCAACGATCCCTCCCTGCCCGGCGACGTCAGCGCTTACTTCCTGCCGGTGCAACAGGTCAATAAAGACAACGCCTATGACCTGGTCGTAGCCAGTGGATTCCAATCCTTTGATGATGTCTACCGCGACATCCCCGAAGACCAACGGCCGTCGCGCCCAAGTGAAGCTGCCGCCCCGGCTGAAGAGACCATGTCTGTCGAAGGCATAAAGATTGGTCTCTCCTTCTCCGACTTTGCGACCGAGCGCTGGAAGAACGAAGAAGTCCTGATGCGCCAGTTGTTGGAAGAAAAAGGTTACGAAGTCCTTTCTCAGGAAGCCAACCATGACGTCAAATTGCAGATTGACCAGATCGACAACATGGTCAGCCAGGGAGTGAAGGGTTTGATCATTATTGCTGAAGACGGGGATGCCCTGTCAACGGCCGTAGCCAACGCCAAACAAGCTGGCGTAGCCGTTCTGGCCTACGACCGGCTTATCAAATCACCCGATATTGCCGCCTATCTCTCCTTCAACAACGTCGAAGTGGGACGGCAGCAGGCGCTGGGCGTCATGCAAGCGATTGACATCGAGAATTGGGACGTAGAAGCCAACGGACCGGTGCGCCTGGTGAAGTTGGGTGGCAGCCCCACCGACAACAACGCGATTCTCTTCCGCCAGGGGCAGGACGAGATTGTGCAGCCTTACGTTGATGAAGGCAAAATCGAAGTGGTGGCCGACCAATGGGTTGACAACTGGGATGCGGCCAACGCGCTGAAGCTCATGGAGAACATTCTGGTTGCCGCCGGCAATGACATTGACGCGGTGGTTGCCTCCAACGACGGCACCGCGCTAGGCGCGCTGCAAGCGATGAAAGCACAAGGTCTGGCGGGTATCGTGCCGATTTCCGGGCAGGATGCCACCGCCGATGGCGTCAACAGCATCGTCAAAGGCGAACTGACCGTCTCCATCCTGAAAGACATCCGTGATCTGTCCCCCTTGGCTGTGGACATGATGGATAAGCTCATCAGAGGGGAAGCAATCGAGGGTCTGGACACCTACACCATGGCCGAACTGACCAACGATCCCTCCCTGCCCGGCGACGTCAGCGCTTACTTCCTGCCGGTGCAACAGGTCAATAAAGACAACGCCTATGACCTGGTCGTAGCCAGTGGATTCCAATCCTTTGATGACGTCTACCGCGACATCCCCGAAGACCAACGGCCGTCGCGCCCATAACTGAATGAAGAATGATTAACAATGGTTCGACTTCCTATCATCGCCGATGTTTCAGGAAGTCGAACCTTGTTTTGACCAGAGGGGCAGGGCACTTTGGTACATAGCTACGAAAAAGCTTGTAGCATTCGAGCTGACTTCTGGTAAATTTTAGCTCTGGGTTGTCCTCGCAAGATCAAAGTTGAGAGGTGAATTCCGTGAATGATGACATCATCCTCGATATCCGAAACGTAACCAAGAAATTCCCCGGCGTCACGGCGCTAAGTGACGTATCCATCAGAATTCAGCGGGGTGAAATTCATGGGCTATGCGGCGAAAACGGGGCGGGTAAATCTACGTTGATGAAAATCTTGTCAGGCGTTTACCCCTACGGCACATATGAGGGTGAAGTTTTTTATAACGGAGAAGAGCTTAGGTTAGAACACAGCTCTATCCGGCAGGCAAACGAACTAGGCATTTCAATTGTTCACCAGGAACTTACCCTCGTCCCCAGTATGACCGTCGGAGAGAACGTTTATCTCGGTAAAGAACCAGTTGAAAGAAAGACAATCAACTGGAACAAACTCTATTCAGACACAGATAAAATTCTGGCTCGCTATAACCTTGATGTAAAGTCGCAGGCCATCGTTCGTTCACTGGGCGTCGGCAAAATGCAGATGGTAGAAATTGCCAAAGCTCTTTCGGAAGATGCCCAGGTCCTTATTTTAGATGAACCAACCAGCGCCTTGAACGAAGTTGAAATCAAGAAGTTGATGGAGATTTTAGCAACTCTGAAGGCAAATGGCGTCACGATTATTTATATCACTCATAAACTGAATGAATTTTTCCGCATAACCGACAGCGTTACAGTACTGCGCGATGGAGAAAAGGTAACAACCCAGCCGACGCAAAATCTTTCAGAAGAGAGGCTGGTGCAATACATGGTGGGTCGCCAGATGAAAGAGCGCTTTCCTAAAGGCAATCGCCAACCTGGAGAAGTGATTTTTGAGGTAAAGAATCTGTATGCCGCAGATCCGAACGACCCCTCACGAAAGGTAGTAAACGGAGTAAGTTTCAACTTGCGTCGGGGTGAAATTTTAGGGATTGCCGGGTTAATGGGTTCAGGCCGCACCGAACTTGTAACGACGATATTTGGCGAGTACGGCAAAATTACGGGTGGTAGCCTTGTCCTCGAAGAGCAAGATTTGAAGATAAGCAGCGCCCGCGACGCCATAGGACATGGCATCAGCCTGATGCCCGAAGATCGCAAAGGGCAGGGCCTTGTTCTTATGCAATCTATATTGAAGAATATTTCTTTGCCAAACCTGAATCAATTTTCGGGGTTCTTTAGCTTGAATAAAGATGCAGAATTAGAGGCAAGCATGCATCAGGCTAAGAGTCTGGCAATTAAAGCGCCGAATTTACAAGTCTCTTGTGACACGCTATCCGGAGGCAACCAGCAGAAAGTTGTCATAGCCAAATGGCTCATGTCTAAACCAAAGATATTGATTATGGACGATCCGACACGCGGGGTTGACGTTGGCGCAAAATATGAAATCTATAAGTTGATGAACGAGTTAGCAGAACGCGGGGTTTCCATCATCATGATCTCTAGCGAACTAGAGGAGGTGTTGGGGATGAGTGATCGGGTCATGGTGATGCATGACGGCCGGTCCAACGGCACCCTGGACGTTGCGACTGCGACACAAGAAAAGATTATGGCGCTTGCCACGGGTATTGACTCCCACAACAGCAATTAATTTAGGAGGCTCCCATGAAAGTAGCTGTCCCCGAAACCAAATCACCAGATAAAACAAGCTCTGTATTGGGAAAGATGTTTCGGCAAAACATCCAGACCTATGCCATTATTCTAGCACTCATTTTCATCTGGGTGTTTTTTGCCTTTTTGACCGATGGGAACTACTTAAAAGCACAGAATTTTTCCAACTTATTCCGCCAGATGACGGTGACTGCCTTCCTGGCAATTGGAATGGTGTTGGTCATCGTTACAGGCAATATTGATCTGTCTGTTGGCAAGTTGGCCGGCTTTGTTTCCGTAGTCGTGGCCTATTTTCAGGCCACGATCTGGACCAAAGTGCTGCCGGAACAGGCGTTGGCTGCGGCCACCCTCTCCGTTTTTATTGGGGTGGCAGTAGGCGCCCTGTTTGGCGTATTGCAGGGTTACATTATCTCTTTTCTAAATGTACCGTCGTTTATCGTTACTTTGGGCGGTATGTTTATTCTCAATGGGGCCATTCTGCTGGTGACGCAGGGAAAGACGATTCCAGCGAATCAGCCATTTTTCTCCGTCATTGCGCAAGGTTATTTGCCGGTTGTCGCCGGTTGGGTTCTCGCCTTGCTGGTCGTTGTGTATTTATATTTTAATATGTTTCGCGGCCGGCAAAGAAAGCGGGCGCACGGTTTCGTCCTGTCCAGCGTCTATCTTGATCTGGCCATGACGACTTTTTTTGCGATTTTAGTTGCTGGATATGTTTACATTGTGAATCAGTACAATGGCGTTCAGATTCCTGTTTTGCTGCTGGCTATCACGTCGGTGATCATTTCCTATATGGCTAATAATACCCGGTTTGGGCGATATGCTTACGCAATTGGCGGCAACCGGGAGGCGGCTCGTTTATCGGGCATAAATATTCGGAACAACATCTTTTTTGTTTTTATTTTGATGGGGGTACTCAGTGGTATCGCCGGCATTGTGTTGGCTTCATATGTCGGTTATGGCACGATTGCCGCCGGCCAGGGGTATGAACTTGATGCCATTGCGGCGGCTATACTGGGTGGAACCTCTACTCTGGGTGGCGTCGGCACAATTTGGGGAGCCTTAATTGGCGCGCTGATTATGTCTAGTTTGTCAAATGGTTTGCAATTGTTGAATGTGGCGCCATCCTGGCAATATTTGTTAAAAGGGGTAGTGTTGGTACTGGCAGTTTACGCAGATGTGACGTTTAAGAAACGTGGGTAGGGGAACTGCACCACGATAGAGCGGTTGAGTCGGTCTATCACAATTGAAATATAAATTTAATCATCATTGTGGGCTTGCAAGTGTGCAATACAGGAATGGGCTTGCTGTGCCCCCTGACTAAGGAGGTCGTATGTCTGACAGATTTTCACCGAAACCGGAGGATAAGTTCACATTTGGCTTGTGGACAGTAGGGAATGTGGGGCGTGATCCATTTGGGGCTGCGGTACGGCCGTTCATGACTCCAGCACAAATCGTTTACTTCCTGGGTGAGGTTGGCGCTTATGGAGTTAACTTCCACGATAACGATCTGATTCCTATTGATGCTACTCCGGCAGAAAGAAAGCAGATACTTAAAGACTTTAAACAGGCGTTGGCAGACACCGGACTGGTGGTGCCGATGGCTACCACCAATCTGTTTTACGACCCAGCTTTTAAAGATGGGGCCTTTACTGCCAACGATCCAAAAGTACGCGCTTATGCTTTACAGAAAACCATGCACGCCATGGACTTAGGCGTGGAACTAGGCGCCGGTGTTTATGTGTTTTGGGGAGGGAGAGAAGGGGTAGAAACCGATGCCAGCAAGAACCCGTTGGACGCTGGCAAACGATTTCGTGATGCATTGAACTTTTTGTGTGAATATGCCTTAGACCAGGGCTACAAATTAAAGTTGGCTCTGGAAGCCAAGCCCAACGAACCTCGCGGTGACATATATCTGGCAACAACAGGGGCGATGTTAGCCTTCATTGAGACCCTGGAGCATCCTGAAATGGTGGGTGTTAATCCTGAGGTTGCCCACGAGCAAATGGCCGGTCTTAACTTCTTACATCATGTGGCCCAGGCCTGGGATATGGGCAAACTGTTCCATATCGATCTAAACGATCAGGCTTTCGGCCGTTATGACCAGGATTACCGTTTTGGGGCGGTAAACTTGAAGAGCGCCTTTTTCCTGGTGAAGTTCCTGGAAGACGTAGGGTACAGTGGCAGCCGTCATTTTGATGCCCACGCCTTCCGAACTGAGGATTATGAAGGGGTTAAAGATTTCGCGCGTGGTTGTATGCGTACCTATCTCATCTTAAAAGAAAAAGCAGCGCAGTGGAACCAGGATGAGGAAATTCAGACACTGCTGCAAGAAATACTGGCAGACGATGGCTCTACAGATGCTTTCAAAGGGGCCTATACTCCTCAAAAGGCAATGGCTCTTAAATCTGCATCGTTTGACCGGGTAGCTTTAGGGAGTCGTGGGCTTCCTTATGAGCGTCTCGATCAACTCACCGTAGAGGTGTTACTGGGGGTGCGTTACTGATTGCCAGCACCAGAATGTGTCAATGGTTTTGAGACACCAAAACCGATGAATGAGAGAGAAATGCCTCGCTTATCGGTCTCAAAACCAGTAGTCAAACAAATAAGTTTTCTCGGTTGTGTTGTTGCCGCGATTTTTTATCGCGCCTGACGGAGCGGGGTAAGGATACCCCGGTTACATCCGTCAAAAGAA
>CALFEW010000638.1 GCA_937958365.1 uncultured Chloroflexota bacterium
TCCCACGTTTACACCCCGTCTCTGGAAACAACCCGCTGCCAGGCGTGACGAGCAAAACAGAGCACCGCGCCTGCCTCCACAATCCGGCCGCCCAGCAGTGTCCCACTGCCAGCGCGAAACGTCGTCCCGATGACGACCAACCAGATGCCCACGTTAAGCAACACGAAAGCCGCCACCGCATACCCTTCGTTGGGGCGGCGGGGCGGCTGCCAGAAGCGGGGTAAAATCCAAAACGCCACACCCATCGTCAACTGCAAAATCCAGCCCATGAGCAAGAACTCGATGTGCGCTGGTCGCCAGGCCCACAACCAGGGGGCATAGGGGATGCCCTTGTGGGCCAGCAACAACGCGCCCAGGCTGAACCCCAACAGCAAATAGAGAAAAGCAACCCGGATCAGCCAACGGCTCAGGCGCGGCATATCAACCGCCCCGGTACTTTTCTTTGATGCGCGGCCAGGTCAGCAGAACAAAGAGCAGCCCGCCCAGCCATTGCAGCAGGGCGGAGAACACCAGCAGCCAGCCCGCCCTCCCTTCCGGGTTCAGGCTAACCAGTGGTTCACCTACCACGCGCAGCAGCAAGCCCCCATTCAGCAAAACAAAACTAACCCAACCAACCGTTTCATTGCCGCGGGGCCGGGCGCGGGTGATGATCGGGAACATCCAGTAGATGACGCCGAAGATCATCTGCGTCACCCAACCGACCAGGAAGAGGTGAAAATAGGCAGGCGTCATGAGGCGAATGTAGACCGGCAGGGAGACACTAAAGGGCATGGCGAGCAGCGCCGCCAACAGCAGCGCAATCGCCAGGTAGACAAGGGCAGTTTTGATGTACCAGCGCGTGAGGGCAGGCATGACTATCCTTTGGAAGTGTGTTTCGGCTGGCCGCGAATGGCAGCAACGGCCGTTACCCCCATAAACAACAGCACCGTCACCATATTCAACAAACCGCCCCAACGTCGCCCCGGCAGCCACAGCAGCAACTCGCTCGCCACCCGCAGCGCCAGCGAGACGTGGAGCAAAACCAGATGCAGGTAGAACAGGGGGGAATAGGGAAGTTGCACGCCCAGCAGCGCCGGAATGATGATCGGCGCGTGGCCGAAAATCATGGAAAAGACGAAACCGAGAAAGATAGTGTGCAGCATGAGGCTGTAATATGGCCCGGCCATGTATTGCCCGCCATACCACACCCAGAACAGCCCGCCCACCATCAGCCAGACATAGCCGGGCAGCAAACAGGCGGCGATGAAGCGGGTCAAGCCTGTGCGGCGGATGGTGCGCCGGGCGATGTCGTAGCGCAGCAGCCAGCCCCCCAGGCCCACCAAAGCGAATCCGGCCAGGCGCAATCCAGCGTCGAAGGCGACCAGGGAGAGCAGCAGCCCGGCCACGAAGAGGGCGATGATGCCTACAAAAAGCTGGCGCACACGCCGCCGGGGCAGCAGCACGCGCCCCAATTCCAGCCGTTCCCCGGCAATGGTCAGAATGAGGAAGCCTGCCCACCAGGGAACCAGGCGGAAGATGGGCGCACCGCTCAGCCACAAGCCATTGCCCACCAGCCAGAGCAGCGCTCCCAGGCCCATCACCAGATGATCGGCTGTGGGTTGGCGGTGGTTGATGATGACAAACAGCCAGACCAGCCCGGCCGCGCCCAGGGCAGCCAGTAAGCGGGGAACGGCCGTTGGCAACGTAAAAAAGAGCGCCACCGCCCCCACACCAGAAAGCAACGGGCCAAGATAATAGAGTCGGCGACGGCCGTTTTGATACTGATTCAACGCCACCGCCCGCTCCAGACTGATCAACGTGCCCAGAAAGCCGGAGATCATCAGGGGGCCGTGCTGCGCCGGCAGACGGACGAAGATGGGCGGGAACTGCCAGCCCAGCCGCAGCACACCGCCCCACATCCCCGCCAGCAAAGCCAGCGCCGCCAATGCCATCAGCGGGATTTGCCAGCGATACCGTTGCTGCATTGCGGCAACCTCAACTTCGGCCGATGCTTCGGCCGATGCGCACGCGCCAGGCGACCGGTCCCTCTTCCAGATAATCCCAGGTGAATTGATCAGTCAATTCCGCCTGAAACTGGTAATAAAGCGGCTTCGGATTGTGGTCATTGACCAGAATAAAACCTTCGCCAGGTTGCAACGCCTCGAATTTGGCGAAGATCAACGGATGCCGGTGCATGGGCGCGATGGGGCGAATATCCAATATGGGTTCATGGTTCATAACTTTCTTTCTCCAGGTGACAGTTCTAGTAGATCGCAACGGAGCGCGGGCATCTTGCCTGCATGGGCAGGCGAGACGCCTGCGCTCCCAAACCATTCAATCTACTGAATTTCAATAATGTGTTTCCTGTACAATTTGGTACGGCAGGGCGATGGCGTCAACGTCGCACGCAGCTTCACATTCGCCGCAGTAGGTACAGGCCGCCGGTTGGACGAGAACGGCCGTTTCCCCCAGCAGCGCCAACGCACTGACCGCGCAAACAGCCACGCAATCGCCGCAGCCGGTGCAGACTGTCTGGTCAATTTGTGGCTGCCAGATTGATTCGTTCGTCATGACTTCCCCTCATGCAGGCTGACCGCCGGCGCTTGTTCGTGGTTCAGATACCATTGCAGCGCCGCCGCCATCGCCTGCGGCTCGGTGTCGTAGGCAAAGCTGGCCCGCAGCACCCCATCCCGGTCCAGCAGGTAAGAACGAGTAGAGTGGTCAATGGTGTACACCGCGTTCGAGCCGCTGTCTAATCGCCGTTCATAGTAAAAGCTATAATCGGGCTGGATGCGGCCCAACGTTGCGTCGTCGGCGGAAAAACCGACAAAATCCGGGTCAAAGTGGGCCAGGTAGTCCCGGATGGCTGCGGGTGTGTCCCGCGCTGCGTCCACGCTGATGAAGATGAAGGTGACTTCCTGAGCCTGATCTTCCAGAAGCGCTTTGGTCTTTTGATAATCCACCAGCGTCAGCGGGCAAAAATCGGGACAGTGCATGTAGCCAAAGAAGATGACGCGCCAGTTACCGGCCAGATCGCTGAGCCGGGTAATGTCTTCCCGGCTGGCGGGTAAACTGAAATCTTGCACCGGCACGGGCGGGTTGACTATCTGGCCCAGGTAGGTTCCGGCGGCCACGGCCGTTTCCGCCTGTGTTGTCAGGGCATCGGGGGCCAGGGTCACGGGCGTGGCCGAGATGCGGGCGACTGTCTCCACGGTGACGCCGTTGTCAAAGGTCAGTGTCAGCGAGATGGTTTCCCCTTCCACCAGCGGCGCGGCCAGGTTCAGCAGCATGATGTGGCTGCCCCCCGGCTCCAGGCGCACCGTTTTCCCGGAGGGGATAGCAATCGCCGCCACCGGCCGCATCCGCATCACGTCGTCGTCCATGGTCGTTTCGTGGAGTTCGGCGGCTGCGGCCGCGGCTGTGGTCACGCTGGTAAGCTGCACCGGAAAACGGCCGTTGTTGCTGATTTGCAAGTAGGCGGCGCTCATCCCCTCCGCCGGGCGCGCCCAGGCGCCGCTGATCGTTAGAGAATCGGCAGGTGGGGGGGTAACGGCCGTGCAAGCCACC
>CALFEW010000639.1 GCA_937958365.1 uncultured Chloroflexota bacterium
CTACATCTACGAATACGACGCCCATCGCCAACGCCTGTTGGAAGAACGCGGCTACGAAAAAATGCCTTATGGCGGCGTGGTTCGCCGCCTGCGCTTTGGGCAGCAGCCGCTTGTCCAGCCCGACCTGGCCGAAGGCTACACCCTGCGCGCCACTCAGCCCGACGACATCACCGACTGCCAGAAAATCGCCGATTTGTTGAATGCGGCGTTTGGGCGGGATTTTCATACGGCCGTTGAATACCAAAACTTCATGTTCCAGGCGCCCAGCTTGCGCCGCGACCTGGACCTGGTCGCCGTCGCCCCCAACGGCGACTTTGCCGCCTACGTCGGCATCCCCTGGGACGAGATGAATCGGCGCGGCATCTTCGAGCCGGTCTGCACCCACCCCGACCACCAACGCAAGGGGCTGGCGAAAACCCTCATGCAAGAAGGACTGCTGCGCCTGAAAGGCTACGGCGCAGTAGACGTGACCGTAGACACCGGCGACATGGTCCCGGCCAACCGCCTCTACACCAGCATGGGTTTCACCGAAGCATATAAAGGCCACTACTGGCGCAAGGTGTTTTAATGGAGATTGGCGATTAGAGATCAAACCGGTCTCTAATCGCCAATCTCTAATCTTCAATCTCCAGCCATGAGCAAAACAAGTCTCAACCCCAATTCCCTGTTTAACAGCCTTCAGTTTGGCTTTTCGCAGATTGTAGTGGCGCAGGGCAGCCGCACGGTGTATTTTTCCGGGCAGGTGGCCTGGGACGAGCATCGGAACATCATCGGCGAGAATGATTTGCGGGCGCAGGTGTGGCAGAGCTTAAGGAATGTGGCAACGGCCGTTACCACCGCCGGCGGCACGCTTGCCGATGTAGTCGCCCTGCGCATCTACATCCGCCACGACTGGATGGACCGCACGGCCCCGGTGAGCGAAGGGCTGAAAGCCTTCTTCCCCGGCGACCAGCCCCCGGCAACCACCTGGATTGGTGTGCAATCGTTAGCGCGGCCGGAGTTTTTGATTGAGGTGGAGGGAACGGCCGTGTTGGTGTAAATCACTTCATCGTCAGCCCATAATGATGGTAAAATTAGCACGATGAATCCCAACCACACAGGCAGCATATCGCATGGATAAACAGACATTCTTGCAAGCCTTACAATCTGCAACCGAACACTTCAATCGCGCTGTCTCCACGGAAAAAGGTGATTGGGTTGTCAAAGGCTTCATTGATGTTGCCCGTAACATCTACACCATTTCAGCCGATACCAAAGTCGTCT
The DNA here is from genome assembly GCA_937958365.1 of uncultured Chloroflexota bacterium. GTDB lineage: Bacteria > Chloroflexota > Anaerolineae > Promineifilales > Promineifilaceae > Leptovillus. Next base: position 1,264 of record CALFEW010000639.1, read on the forward strand.
CTAAAATATTAGAGTTGCTGCTGTTCCCCCAACTTGTCCACTTTGCCACAGAACACAGACTCAAAGTACACCTGGCCGAACAACAAAACTTTTACCCAGATATCACCTTTATAGATTCCGAAGGACATCTTTTTGCCCTTGACCTCAAAACCACTTATCGCCTCAACCAGACTCGGGTCAATGGCCTGACTCTTGGCGCATTCACCGGCTATTTCCGAGAGAGAAACAGCACAAAGAACTGCTCGTTTCCTTATGCCAATTATGCCGGTCACTTTGTCCTGGGTGCTATTTATTCACAAGTCCAACCGATTGACGAACGCCAAATACATAAGCTGGAAGAATTAGAAAGCATCACATCGGTCATTTCAGATTTCCAATTCTTTGCTCAAGAGAAATACTGCATTGCCTCAGACCAGCCGGGTAGTGGGAACACCAAAAACATCGGATCAATTAAAGAAATAGGGAAACTGATCCAGGGCAGTGGGCCATTTGCTGAACTTGGCCAAGAGATTTTTGATGATTACTGGATGTTCTATCTGACCAAAGATATGGCCAGAGCAGCCGAATTACCCCAACGACCTTACACCAACCTGAAAACCTACAAGAACTATAAAGGATTGGAAAAATGAGTTTGCCGCGTCTGCCGGAAAACGTCATCGTTCCACCGATAAAATGCCAGGGCATCAAAACGAAATTGGTTCCCTTCATCATGCAAAATATATGCTGGGACGGTTCTGGACGATGGGTGGAGCCGTTTCTAGGTTCTGGGGTGGTTCTATTCAACCTGCGTCCTCAACGAGCGCTTGTATGCGATGTCAATCCACACATCATCCACTTTTACCAACAGATTTACGACGGCCGTATCACCCCCCACCACGTCCGCGACCACTTACAAAATGAAGGCGACAAACTGTTGGCAAACGGTCACAGAGGCAAAAGAAGTTACTATTACGAAGTACGACACCGCTTCAACGCTGAAGCCGATCCTTTAGACTTTCTCTTTCTCAGCCGGGCCTGTTTCAACGGCATGATGCGCTTTAACCAACAAGGCGCGTTCAACGTGCCTTTCTGCCGCAAACCAGATCGCTTCCGCCCCGCTTATATCACCAAAATTGTGAATCAAGTCAGAGTCATTCAAGGCATCATGCGCGGCAAAGAGTGGTCGTTTCGCGTGGGCGATTGGCGTACCTGTCTGCAAGATTTGCACGAAACCGATTTTGTCTATTTGGACCCACCTTATATCGGCCGTCACACGGACTACTTCAACCAATGGTCAGAGACCGATGCCATTGAATTGGCGGCAAAAACGCAACAACTTCCCTGTGGCTTTGCCCTCTCCATGTGGAAAGAAAACAAATACCGGACCAACGAACATATTCCTCTTCATTGGCAGCATGCTACTGAACGGACGCAAAGTCATTTTTATCACGTCGGCCCCACGGAAAACCTGCGTAATTCCATTGAAGAAGCTTTATTAATTAAACCCGGTTTTGTCGCCAACGGGGTGGTTCCCATCCAGAATCAATCAGCCCAATCTATTCAGTTGACGATGCAATTTTGAACAAACCTGGAGGCAACATGACCCAACTCAACAAATACAGTTCCCGCATCACCCAACCCAAAGCCCAGGGCGCGTCCCAGGCCATGCTCTACGCCACCGGCATGACCGAGGCCGACATGAATAAAGCCCAGGTCGGCATTGCCAGCATGTGGTACGACGGCAACTCCTGCAACATGCACCTGCTCGACCTGGCCGCCCAGGTGAAAGCCGGCGTCGAAGCCGCCGACCTGGTGGGGATGCGCTTCAACACCATCGGCGTCAGCGACGGCATCAGCATGGGCACGGATGGCATGAGTTACTCGCTGCAATCCCGCGAAATCATCGCTGATTCCATCGAGACGCTCATGGCCGCCCAATGGTACGATGGCCTCATCGCCCTGCCCGGCTGCGACAAGAACATGCCCGGCTGCATCATGGCGATGTCGCGGCTGAACCGACCGGCCATCATGGTTTATGGTGGCACGATCCGCGCCGGCTGCACCGCGCAGCACGATAAGCTGGACATCGTGTCAGCCTTTCAGAGCTACGGCGAATACATCGCCGGCAAAATCAGCGATGCGGAACGGCAGGCGATTGTGCGCTATTCTTGCCCCGGCCCCGGGGCGTGCGGCGGCATGTACACCGCCAACACCATGGCCTCGGCCATCGAAGCCCTGGGCATGAGCTTGCCTTACAGCGCCTCCTATCCGGCCGAATCGCCGGAAAAGTTGGATGAGTGCGTGCGGGCGGGCGCAGCCATGCGCCTGCTGCTAGAACGCGACATCAAGCCCAGCGATATTATGACCCGCGAAGCGTTTGAGAATGCGATGGTCGTGGTGATGGCTTTGGGCGGCTCTACCAACGCCGTGCTGCACCTCATTGCCATGGCGAAAACGGGTGGCATTGAATTGACCATTGATGATTTCCAGGTGGTCAGTGATCGTGTGCCGTTCCTGGCCGATTTGAAGCCGAGCGGCCGTTTCGTGATGGAAGATTTACACCAGGTCGGCGGCACACCGGCCCTGATGAAATATTTGCTGGCAAATGGCTACCTGCATGGCGACTGCCTGACCGTCACCGGCCAAACGGTGGCCGAAAATCTGGCCGCTGTGCCTGATCTGACCGTTGGCCAGGAAATCATTCAACCGCTGGACAGACCGATTAAGGAAACCGGCCACATCCAGATTTTGCGCGGCAACCTGGCCCCGGAAGGTTCCGTCGCCAAAATCACGGGCAAAGAGGGGCTGGTGTTCAGCGGCCCGGCGCGGGTGTACGATTCGGAAGAAGCGATGCTGGCCGGATTGGAAGCGGGCGAAATCCAAAAAGGGGACGTCATTGTCATTCGCTTTGAAGGGCCGAAGGGCGGGCCGGGGATGCCGGAGATGTTGACGCCGACGAGCGCGATTATGGGCGCGGGGTTGGGGAAGGATGTGGCGCTGTTGACCGACGGCCGTTTCTCCGGCGGCAGTCATGGTTTCATCGTGGGGCACATTTGCCCGGAAGCGCAGGAAGGCGGCCCCATTGCCCTGGTCCGCACCGGCGACAAAATCACCATAGACGCACAAACGCGCGTGATTGACGTGGATTTGAGTGCCGCCGAACTGGCGCAGCGCCGCGCCAATTGGACGATGCCACCTTATAAAGCGACGCGGGGCACGCTGTACAAATACATCAAAAACGTACAATCCGCTTCTGAAGGATGTGTCACAGACGTGTAAGGAGAAAGGGGAACGGCCGTCTACGTTCAGACTTGCGGCGATTGGCAACGGTTTCCACTCTCCCGGAAACCACTCCCCTCACCGACCCAAACAGATGACAAAAAAGGGCCTGCAATATTCGTTGCAGGCCCTTTTTCGATCCTACCAACTACCAGCTAGACGGCACGGCTTGCGGCTGCGAGCAGCCACCGTACCAGCAATTTGAATAGAAGAAGGGCTGCGCCGGGGCCGTCGTTAATTCAGGGGGAACCGGGTTGGGAATGACCAATACCTGACCGGTCTGAATGTAATCATAGTTGTAAATGGCGTTGATGCGCGCCAACCATTGGAAGTGAATGCCATGCTGCTCAGCAATGCGATACAGGTTTTGTCCTTGCTGCACTGTGTAATAGACAAAACAAGGCATTTCATTGATGGTAATCGGGCCGGCATTGCCCGGATTGGTGATGTTCACCACCCAACCGGCGTGAATGAGGTCCGGGCAAGAATAATTATTGGCCGCCTGAATGTCTTGCACGGTGGTTCCGTAACAACGGGCCAACTGGGTCAACCATTCGTTGTTTTGCACAATGTGTTGAACCGCCTGGCCGGGCACAACCAGCGTGGCGACCGGGGGTACAACGGCCACCTGACCACCTGAGCCAGCGGCATCCGTGGTTGTTGCATCGCTAGAAGCATCGGAGGACGTTACCGCATCGGCCTGATCATCGGCCGCCGGCATACCACCGCCGGCGTTGGGATCGCCTGCGTCAGCAACGCCGCCTATTGTCGAATCAGTCGTGGCGCCATCTTGTGCGCCTTCCCCGCTGCCTTCCGGCGCTGTAGCGTCCGTCGTCGTATCGGAAGTTTCGGGCGCAGCGGTTTCACCTTCTCCAGCAGCCGCCTGATCACCCTCCGGCGCGGTTCCTTCGGTAACGGCCGTATCCGTTGTTTCCTCTACCGGGGCAGACGCTTCACCTGTGTCGCCTTCAGGCGCGGTCTCCTCAACAGGGGTTTCGGCCGTCATGTCTTCTACAACACCGGTCGTATCTTCTGCGACTGTAGCCTCGCCAGTATCGCGGTTCAACCACCAACGGATGCCCAACACCACGACCAGTACGACAACAACCGCCAGCAAAATATAGATTATCCGACGAGTCATTATTCTACCTCCTTGACTTCACACCATTTTCAAGCCACAAATTAACCCGAAAAATCGGGCATTGCCTGCGCCCGAAGGCTCGTTTTGTGGCAATTATATGACATAACCCATTATACATAAAATAATTTGGCTGATTCATAATACCATGCGTCTCCTGAGTCAGTCAAGATGTGAACACAGGTTGATACCACAGCAGCCACAGGAGGTGATGGCAAGGGCTGGATACCGTTGGGAATTGTCGGGAAAATGGAGTAAACGCAGGGGAAGCGGGTGAGATCAGGCTTGATGATGGTGTAAGATTTCCGTCACAGCGCCGGCGAGTTGTTCGAGGCTGATCGGTTTAGGCAGCCATTGTACCCCTGGCTGCTGCTGAAACTGGTCTAATTCGTCGTCTTGAGGATGGCCTGTCAACAGAAGCACGCTGACGGGTAAATGTCGCCGCTGTATTTCGTGGACGAGTGAAATACCGCCCATTTCCGGCATGACAACATCGCTAACGACCAGGACAAGATCTTCCGGCCGGGTATCCAGGATGTCCAGGGCTTCACGGCCGTTTCCCGCCGTCATCACCTGGTAATCCATCATCAACAAACTATCCATCAGTGCCTGGCGCGTGAGTGGGTTGTCTTCTACTAACAGAATGGTTTCCTGATGACCGGATGGCAAAACAGTCTCTTCAACGTCAGGGGAAACGGCCGTTACCTGCCCGTGATGGGGTAAATACACGGTAAACACCGTACCTGCCCCCGGCTGCGAAGCAACGTCTATGTGGCCTTCGTGCTGCTTCACAATGCCCCATACCTGCGCCAGCCCCAACCCGGTCCCTGCGCCAGACTCTTTGGTGGTGAAAAAGGGATCAAAAATATGGGGCAGTACGTCGGGGGGAATGCCATTGCCCACATCGCTCACCGAGAGCTTCACCCAAAGGCCAGGCTGCATTTCCGCCAGAGGCGCTGTTTCTAACCCGTCTACCCAAATTTCGGCCAGGCCAAATTGCAAACGGCCGCCTTTGGGCATGGCATCACGGGCATTCAGGGCCAGATTGACAATCATTTGTTGCATTCGCGTT
>CALFEW010000640.1 GCA_937958365.1 uncultured Chloroflexota bacterium
TTCCATCACAGCCTCCAGGGGGAAACGGCCGTCTGGCCGTCTCCCCATAAACACTACCTACAGCCTGCCGTCCAGTTCCAGAAAGACAGTGTCAATGTCGCGCAGTACATCCCCCAGCGCTTCCCGCGCCTCCGGTTCTAACACGCGCCCAGTCACCACTTCGGTCAACTTACGGTACAAGTCACCTAACAATTCGTACTCAACCAGCATCCGCCCCTCGGCTGGGCAGGCTACCAGCACGTCGGCCAGGGCTACGCGGTCAATCGCCTCGTTTCTGTGAACCAGGCCGACCAGCGCAACCTCCAACCGGTCTGACCATTCAACCATCGTGCAAAACATTTCATCACTTACTGCGTTCATGTGAACCCCCTGTATTGAAATATGACTTGATCCTCTCGCAGGAAAACGCCGACAGGAAGGCGAGTAGCAGCGAGTTTTTTTGACGGGGACTCAGGGAGGGGGTTGGCGACCGGCCAATTTACGGCCGCTTTGCAGTGCCTTTGCGACCGCAAACAAGATGGCCCGGCTTGTCAGGCCGGGCCACCATGCTCCTACCGTCTACTCCTCTTCATCATCTTCCCAATCCCACGTATCCTCTTCCTGCTCCTCCTCCGTGATGAATACAATCATCACGCCCATAATCCGCCCGTCGCTGTCGCGCAGGGCCAACGCCTGGTACGCCCCATCGCCATACCCAGACGACGCCACCGCGCCGAAGGGAATGACGCCCGCGCTTTCCTCGCCCAGAGTCCGGTTGCAGCACAAGCTGTACCACGGCTCTTCCGGCACAAGCGGGTCGCTCACCGGGAACTGCTCTGCCAGACTGTCATCACGGTAGTGAGCCGCATCAAACACCCCGGCCTGCCCGCTGTCTACCCCGACTTCGATACTGAGAAGCTGCCAGTCATAACCGGCCGGCACAGGGCAATCAACATGCGTCACCAACAGACGGGCAATCCGCGTACCCCAAACGCCTTCATCTGTCCGCTCCACGCTGGCTGTCCAACGGCCGTTCGCGGCTTCCACCTCGCCGGCGCACCACGTATCCACGTCGTAACACGGGTCGGAAATGCGCAGCTTGCCGCTCGTCACATCAAACTCGCCAATAATGTCAAACATGGTCTAACCTCCGTTTTGAAAAACTGCTTGCTAAGATGATTTGATCCTCTCACCCGGAAATCCTGACGGGAAGACGAATAGCAGCGAGTTTTTTTGACGGGGACTCAGGGAGGGGAGCGCGCATCAGGCCAATTTACGGCCGTTTGACAGTGCCTTTACAAGCAAGCTGGAAATAGTCAGGGGCCTGGATGTTTGGATGTTTACAGTGCGCCCGCGCCGTAACAGCGCCTTTACGACGCCTTTGCAACCAGTGAACGCCCTGCTGGGTGGGAGATGGGGGACAGACGGCGGCAAACAAAAACGGCCGTTACCCGGTTCGGTAACGGCCGTTTGCCTACAGAAACAACCCACCTAACTATTCAGCCATGACCTCCTCTGCCTCGCCGGCCGAATTCCAATAATCGTAATCACGCCGGTCATAGCCAACCTCCCAACCGCCAGCCTCGGCGTCCCACTCGTCCTCGTCGTCCTCGTCGTCCTCGGCCTCATCATCAGCTTCCACCTCGCCGGACTCCCCGATCATCTCAATCAGGTCATCCATATTCGGGTCGTTGCTCAAGAAGCCGTGACCACTACCGGCCTGGATGCGCAGGTGGTCAATTATGTATGCCTGCACATACCCGTCGCCGGGAAAGGCGCGCTTCAGGCAGCGGATCGCTTCGTTCAGATGCTCACGTGCTTCTTCTACCAAATCAATCCGCTCACTCGCTGTCAATGTTGCCATCGGTCTGTCCTCCAAAAAATTTACTAACCTTACAAGTCTCTGCTGCGTATTCATCACCGGCGTTTTGTATACCGGCGTCCACTATTGCTGCCAATGCCGCTGGGCGGCTCTGGCAGTCACCGGCCTTGGCCACGATTCGCTGTAGGGCAGCTATCTCTGTAGCGTTCAGGTAATTCAGAGCTAACGTGATATTGACTGTTTCCATCGGCCTAACCTCCTGTTGATTTGTAATACACTTTGATCCTCTCACCTGGCAGACATGACGGGAAGGCGAATTGCAGCGAGTTTTTTTGACAGGGACTCAGGGGGGAGGTCAGGCCACAAACCAATTTACGGCCGTTTGACAGTGCCATTTCAGGCAGACTGAGTATAGGCGGGGGCCGGTATATCTATATGGCCGCAGCCTGCCAGCTTGAAGACTGTGCCTTTACGATGCCGTTGCAACCAGGTGGCCTCAAACCGGCACGAATTACCACACAACGCAACGGCCGTTTCCCCTGCGCAACAGATGTTCTATTCACCCAGGCAACAAAAAGGCGGCCAGTGGCCGCCTTTTCCTCAACCACCCTACTCGCCATCTCCACCGGCTATGCGGAGCATCACCGTATTCCCTCGCAGCGCATCCAGACAATCACTGTACGCATCCAACCGGCCGGTCGCTTTCAGGCGCATCTCAACAATCTGCGGATTGTCGCCCCGCAACCCGTTCAGCAATCGCTCGTGTTCGGCAATCGCCTTTTGCAGCAATCCGACAATACCGGGTCGCTTCCGTCGCGTTCTCATCGTTCACCACCCTTCATGAACGGCAACATGCCTGGCTCAAAGTCTGGATTCTCGCGGAAGTTTTTCACTTTCCGCAATTCCAGCAGCCGTTCTAACAGGTTGCCCACCGCAGCGGCCTCACTGAGCAGCCCGGCCGCCGCCA
>CALFEW010000641.1 GCA_937958365.1 uncultured Chloroflexota bacterium
CGTGTACGTTTTGCTGGGCGATGGCGAGTGCGAAGCCGGGCAGGTCTGGGAAGCGGCCATGTCCGCCGCCCACTTCCAGGCCGACAACCTGGTCGCCATCCTCGACTACAACAAATATCAGGAGACCGGCCCCATCAGCCGCGAAATGGCGCTGGAGCCGCTGGCGCAAAAGTGGCAGAGCTTTGGCTGGCACGTCGAAGAGGCCGACGGCCACGACGTGGCCGATCTGCTGGCGAAATTCGCCAAAGTGCAGACTGTCAAAGGCCAGCCGTCCATCATCATCGCCCACACCGTCAAGGGCAAGGGCGTCTCTTTTGTCGAGGCTGATTTTACATTTCACGGCCGTGCGCTCACCCCACAACAGGCCGAACTGGCGCGGGAGGAACTCCATGGAACTCGGTAAACTGGCAGGACTCAAACCTTATCCCCAACCGCTGCGCAACGTTTTTGGCGAAGCGCTGCTGAACGTCGCCCGCGAGAATGAAAAAGTGGTCGTTCTGGACGGCGACCTGGGCAATTCCACCAAAACAGAATACGTGCGGCAAACCTTCCCCGACCGCTTCTTCAACATCGGCATCGCCGAGAGCAATCTGGTGGGCATCGGCGCGGGGCTGGCCGCCTGCGGCTTTGTGCCCTGGATTACCAGCTTCTCGTCCTTTTTACTCTGCAACGCCTACGACCAGATTCGGCTGGCGGTGGCGATGTCCAACATCAATGCCAAGGTGTTGGGCAGCCACGGCGGCATCACCCTGGGCAAAGATGGCCCCACGCAGATGGGCATCGAAGATTTAGCCTTGATGGGCGGCCTGCCGACCTTTGTCATTCTGGTTCCCAGCGACCCGGCCTCCATGCACGCGGCCGTGAAAGCGGCCACCGACTTCGTTGGGCCGGTTTTCCTGCGCTCCAGCCGCGTCGCGCTGCCCGAAATCTACCCGATGGATAACTGCCCCTTCGAGATTGGCAAAGCCAACGTGGTACGCCAGGGCAGCGACCTGACCATCGTCGCCTGCGGCATTATGGTGGCGGCGGCGCTGGATGCGGCGGCGGAGTTGGCCGCCGAGGGCATTGCGGCGCGGGTGCTGGACATGCACACCATCCGCCCGATGGATGTGGCGGCGCTGGCGGCGGCGGCGCGGGAAACCGGGGCTATCGTCACCGCCGAGGAGCATTTGCTGCAAGGGGGCATGGGCAGCAACATCGCCCGCGTGGTGGCCGAGCAGCACCCCGTGCCCATGCGTTTCGTCGGGCTGGCCGACACCTATACCGAATCGGGCGACCCGGATGATTTGCTGCGGAAGTATAAGTTAACGGCCGTAGACATCGCCGCCGCCGCCCGTGAAGCCTACGCCGCCAAGACAAGTTAGATTGGTTCAATCTCTGAAGATTGAACCAACCTTGACGAATTAGATTGGTTCAATCTCTGAAGATTGAACCAATCTTGACGAACTAAGGGTGAACCGATGTTATCGGATGAACTGAAACAACGCGCTGCCGCCGGGCAGCCCATTCGTGTGGCCGCCAGCGGCGCGGGCTGGATGGGCAGCGGCTTTGCCGCCCAGATGGCCCACGTACCCGGCATGGAACTTACCGTGCTGATTGATCCCGACCTGGCCGCCGCCTGCGCCGCCTTCACCGCCACCGGGCTGGATGCGGCCGACGTCATCGAAGCCGTGAACGTGGGCCAGGCGATGGACGCCATTCGCCAGGGCAAACGGGTAGTCACGGCCGATGTGGAACTGGCGGCGCAGCTCGACGCGATAGACGTCATGACCGACGTCACCCCGTCGCCCGCTTCCGGCGCGGCCACCGCCTACGCCGCCATCACCCACGGCAAAGACGTGGTGCTGATCAACATCGAAGCCGACGTGACCGTGGGCCGCGCCCTCAAAAAGCTGGCCGCTGACACCGGGGTACTCTACTCCGTCTCCTCTGGCGACGAGCCGGGCTGCCTGATGGAGTTGTACGACTTCGTGACCACGCTCGGTTTTGAACCCATCGTCATCGGCAAGGGCAAAAACAACCCGCTCGACCCCACGGCCACACCCGACACCGTGGCCGAAGCGGCGCGGCGGGCCAACAAGGACGCCTATCAAACGGCCTCCTACGTGGATGGCAGCAAGACGATGTTCGAGATGACCTGCGCCGCCAACGCCACCGGCTGCCGGCCGATGCAGCGCGGCATGGTTGGGCCGGAAGCCGACCAGAAAACCATCACCGAGATTTTCTCATTGCGGGAGGATGGCGGGCTGGCCCCGTTCCCCGGCGTGGTGGATTTTGTGCAGGGGGCGGCGATGGCCGGGGGTGTGTTTGTGACGGTGCGGGTGCAGGACGGCCGTATCGCCGACGACTTAAAGTATCTGAAGGTGGGCAACGGCCGTTACTCCACCTTCTTCCGCCCCTACCACCTCTGGTTCATCGAAGCGCCCATCTCCATTGCCAGGGCGGTGCTGTACCGCCAGACCACGCTGGTCCCGCTGGACCAACCGGTGGCCGACGTGCTGACCATCGCCAAGCGGGATTTGCGCCCTGGCGAGCGGCTGGATGATTTTGGCGGCTACACGTTTCGCGGGCTGATGGATACGGCAACGGCCGTGGCCGCCGAAAACGGCCTGCCCGCCGGTCTGGCCCCCGGCGCGGAACTCATCCGCCCGGTGGCTTCTGGGGCGATTATCACCTGGGCCGACGTGCGCCTGGACGAAAGCAGTCCTGTCGTGAGTTTGCGCCGTTTGCAAGATCAACAATAGCACCACGGCGGCGCGGCTACTTGTCCTGAGTGCAACCGAAGGAACACGGCGAACAAGAAAAACTCCGTGCCGTCCGTGCCTCCGTGGTAAATTCTTCTGAAACTATGTCACAACAAACAATCAAAGACGAAAGCGAGCCAATTGCCGCCAGCGGCCTGACGCCGGAGCAGCTTTTTGCGGCCCTGCGCCAGATGCACCTCATTCGCGCCTTCGAGGAAAAGGCCGAGGCGCTGTATGGCCTGGGCAAAATCCATGGCACGATGCACCTTTCCATCGGGCAGGAAGCGTCGGCGGTGGGGGCGTGCCTGGCGCTGCGCCCCGACGACACCATTCTGAGTACGCATCGCGGCCACGGCCACTGCATCGCCAAGGGGGCCGAGCCGTCGCTGATGATGGCCGAGTTTTTCGGCAAGGAAGTCGGCTACTGCCGGGGACGCGGCGGCTCCATGCACATCGCCGACGTGGCCGGGGGCAATCTGGGGGCCAATGGCATTGTCGCCGGCGGGCTGCCCATTTCTACCGGCGTGGGCCTGAGCCTGCAAATGCAGCGCACCGACCGCGTCTGCCTGACCTTTTTTGGCGATGGCGCGGCCAACGAAGGGGCGTTCCACGAATCGCTGAATCTGGCGGCCATCTGGCGGCTGCCGGTGGTGTATGTGTGCGAGAACAACCAGTACGCCATGTCCATGCCGGTGACGGCCGCGATTCCCATCCGCCAGATTTCGCAGCGGGCGGCGGCGTACAATATGCCCGGCGTGACGGTGGATGGCAATGATTTGCTGGCGGTGTATGAGGCGGTGGAAACGGCCGTTGCCCGCGCCCGCGCCGGTGAAGGCCCCAGCCTGATCGAAGCGGTTACTTACCGCTGGCGGGGCCATTCCAAGAGCGACCGGCAGCGCTACCGCACCCGCGACGAAGTGAAAGAATGGCAGGCGCGTGATCCCATCATCCGCCTGGAAAACCGGCTGCTGGCTGCCGGTCTCTTCACAGCCGACGCCCTGGCCGATTTGGGCGCGGCGGCGCGCCAGACCATTGAAGACAGCGTCACCTTCGCCGAAGCCCAGGCTGATCCGGACCCGGCGACGATTTTG
>CALFEW010000642.1 GCA_937958365.1 uncultured Chloroflexota bacterium
CCCAAAGCGCAGGCGGCGAACCACACCACCGTAGGCCATTTTTTCGTAGCCGCGTTCTTCCAACAGGCGCTGGCGATGGGCGTCGTATTCGTAGATGTAGAATTGGACTTGACGGCCGTTTTCGGTTGGCTCGCTCAAGTAGGTTTCGGCCCAATCCATCATCTCTGCTTCCAGAAAGCGATAGTCAGGGTGGATTTGCAGGTGCGGGTAGCCCAGGCCATCCGGGTTGACGATGCCAATGAGACGGCCGTCGCTCGTTTCCCACAATTGGCAGTGCAAATTCCACTCCAGATTGCCCGTTTCGCGGGCATCGTGAAAGCGACGCCCCTCCCAACGGCGCATGTCCCAGTTAAAGCCTACCGGAGCAAGCGCCACCGATTCCAGCAACAGCCGGTGAACACGCCAATAATCGTCGTCGCCGCCTAACGGGCGGCTCAGTATCGTTTCCATAGTTACTTTGTTACCTGTTAATTGTTAACCGCGCGTCGTCGTCACTACTTCAATCTGCGGCGGCCGTTCAAAATGCTTTTTGACGGCGCATTGGTCGGCGGCGCGAATCAGGGCCGGTTTGTATTTTTCCGGGAAGTCAGGCGGAAGCTGAATATCCAGGTTGATACGGCTGACCATGCCGGTCATCGGGTTGACTTCCATGTTTTGCACCAGACGAATGCCTTCAACGGGCAAACCGCGTTGGCTGCAAAAGCCCAGCACGTAAATGCCGGCGCACGTCCCCACAGAAGCCAGAAACGTCGCAAATGGCGTCGGCGCTGAGCTTTGCGGCGGTTGATCGGTGGGCACGGTAAACGGGCCAAAGTGGGCGTCTACGCGCGCGCCGCCGGGAAAATCAATGATCATTTCCATTACGAAGAGTCCTCCAGAATTGTTTTGATGGGTTACACGCAGGCTGCTGCCAGCCTATCGTCTCTGATTATGATGTGGGTGAGGAGTCCGGGTAAGTGACAAACGGCCGTTCCCCCTTCGCCAAATGTCACCCAATCACGCTGTTCAGACGGCCGTATTTTCCGGCAAATAGCGCCAATTCCCAAAGTTTACCAGGCTTTGCTCATCCAGGGTGTTGTTCGCTGCCGTCCCATAGTTTTTTGTGCTGACCCCAAACCAACACGAGCAGCAAGCCAAACGGCCAGGGCAAATACATGATGGGATGCTCAATGTCGCCCTGGATGGTGGTGATGAAAAGCGCCCACATGCTGATGATGCTGACGCCATAAAACAAGGCCACGCCCAGGTTGCCCCACCGCCAGCGATGGGCCATTTCCCGCAGCAGCAAAAACAGCGGGATGATCATGACGATGTAGTTGGTGGTGGCCGTACGCACCAGGATGAGGTTGGTGACGATCATGGTGATGCCTAAGGTGACGAGAAGCTGGTCGGAGACGGCCGTTTCTCGCCGGGCAGATGGTCGCCAAAGTCTGCGCCATTCCCACACCATGTACCCCAACGACAGCCCAATCAACACCTGCTCCACCGGCTTGCCTAACTGCGGCCAATAGTAGCCAGTGATCACCCACAATGGCGAGCCGGTGAATGTATAATCGGGATACGAGACCACCTGGTTCACAAACGAACCCAGCCAGGACGGCAAAAAGACAAACGAGGCGGCAAACAGCCCGGCCAGAGTCAGCCCAAACCCGGCCAGAAAACGCCAGCGCCGCTGCCCAATGGCCCAAACGAACAACGCCGGAATTAGCAAAAACGTCATTTGCGGCTTGATGGTGGTCAGCGCCAGGAAGAAGCCACCCCAGCCGTCATGCCCGCGCTTTAGCGCCAACAGCGCCGCCACCAGCCACAAAAAGATGAACGCGGCAAACTGGCCCAGAATAATCGTGCGCGCATTGTTGTAGAAGATGACCGCCCACAACACCGTCAGCCCCAACAGCCAGGCGGGCATGCGCCAGTCCAGCAGGCGCAGGGTAAGCAATACGGCCGTTACCATCACCCACAGCAGCGTCGTCAGCCAGATGGCCTGAATCCAACTGTACGAAACCGGCAGCCATACCAGCGGCAGCATCATAAAAGTGACGTAGAACGGGTAAACAAACAACACCTGGTCTTCTTCTGGCAGAGCGAGACGGCCGTACATGTCCCGTTGAATCGCTTCTGTCGCTGCTGGCGAATACGGGTCAAGCCCCTCTCGCCAAAACAGCGCCGCCCCGCGGAAGCGTGGGTAAAAATCGTTGGCCCCGGCCGCTTCCAGCGTAAATAACTGATGGATTGCCACCACCATCAGACCAAACAACAAAACCAGGCCGACCAGTCCAGCAATCATTTCCTTACGCTTCGTGTGTGTCATGGCGTTAATTCCCGCAATGTGTACGTCTGATCCCACTGTTGAACAAGATGGGTGTGTTCCGCCAAAAACCGCTCGTATTCGGCATCGTCGGCTGGGGCAACCCACGCCGCCTCGGTGTCGCGTAAAAACGCCAACCCCTGCTCAAAAACAAACAAATGGGTCACACCTTCGGCGGCCAACGCCTGGGCGATACCGGCGGCGGAACCATGCAAATGCTCCAGGTGCGTGTATTTGTCCAGAATGTGGTCGCCACGGCAGTCCAGTTCACAGTAGTAGGTGCGGGGTTCCCACAAAAACTGTACCACCGCCTCCGGTGGCAGCGCATCGCTTATCTCAGTTAAGGCCACGTACAAGTAACCCTGGGTGCGCGTTAGATATTCGGCGCGGGTCTGGCTGCCGGCCACGTAAGCCAGGGGATTCTGGCTCAGCCAGTCGCCTAACTGCCCCACCAGCCCAAACAGCAGCACAATGGCTAACAGCAGGTTGAGAAAGCGCTGCAAGGAAAATTGGGGATGATCAAAACGAGACAAATCGTGAATGATCCAGGCCAGCGCCGGGCAAAGCGCCGCCAGCGCCGGCAGCATCAACCGCCCCTGCCACAGCGGCGCAGAACCGATGACGCCCAAAACCCAAAAGGCGTAATGGACCAGGGCATACAGCAGCAACAGTCGGAAGGCAAATGGCGCGTGACGGCCGTATCGTGACAATCCATACACCAGCAGCAGCGGCAGCAAAGCCAGAAACAACGGCCCGATCAGGCCATCACCGCTGGCGTCGGCGACGCCCAGAGTCAGGGTATAAGGCACAGTCAGGATGGCCCACAAGTTCCAGCCAATGCCGCTGCCGGGTTGTTGATGGGCGTTGGCGCGGAAGGTGTCCCAGAAACGGCCGTGCCACACAAACGGATATACCGGATTGCCCATAAACGCCCAGTTCTTGACGTACCAGGGCAGGGCCACCAGCAGCGCCGGCCCGGCAAACAGCAGCAGCAGACGGGCCAATTGGCGCGGCTGCCGCCAATATTGGCCGATGAGCAGCAGGCCAATCAACGTTGGGGCGATAAAACTGGTGTATTTCAGGCTCATCGCCAGACCGGAGAAGATGCCGCTGAGCAGCAGCCAGCGGCTTTGCCCACCCTCGCGCCAGCGAAGGTACGCAAACAACGTCGCCAAAATGGTAAAAGCCAGGGCCAGGTCGTTGTAGCTGATGGCGGCCAGTTGCAGCGTCATCGGCAGGGTGAGGAGCAGCAGAACGGCCGTCCACCCATTGGACAGCTTGAGGCCGGCTACCGCCAACAGGTACACCTGCCCGGCCAGCAAAAAGAGGAAAACAAAGTGGATGAGCTGCGCAGTTACGTCACTGCGCAGGGCCATGCCCAGCATAAACAACATTTCCAGCAAGAAAGGGTTGTTCAGCGAAAAAACGTCTACGTCTGGGTAGATGCGACCGGCCTGGAGGTACAACCAGGGGCCGCGTAGATGGTAGGAAAGGCTGTCCCAACTGGTGGGCGGCAGCAGCGCGACGG
>CALFEW010000643.1 GCA_937958365.1 uncultured Chloroflexota bacterium
AACTGCCCGGTTCACAAACGCCTATCAGATCGCCTCTGTGGAACAGTAGTAAGAAGTAGGCGACAAACATGCCCACAACAGCCAGCAATTGAATCAACCGTATTTGCCAATCGTCTGGTTTGTGCATTAAGAACCAACCTCCGCAGCCAGAAGCTGCTGGAAATTGGCAAGGGGGAGATTGCCTTCCACTTTTGTACCATTGACGAAGAACGTTGGCGTTGCGGAGATGCCGCTTAAATTGGCAGCCTGAATGTTGTCGCCGATGATGCTTTCGTAACGGCCGTCATCAATACAGGCGGCAAAGGCGTCCAGGTCTAACCCCAAATTGCCGGCCACCGACATGAATCCCTCCCGCGTGTTATAAGCGCCGCTGCTCTGAAGCCCGAAGAGCGCCGTATGATAAGCCTCAAAGGCGCCTTGTTCGTTGGCGCACAACGCCGAATTGGTCGAAGGCAGCGTGGGGAAACCCGTCTGGCCGCCCAGGGCAAAAGGCAGTGTAATCCAGCGCACTTTGCCGGTATCCACAAATTCAGATTTCAAAATGTCGGCCGAATTGAGGTTGAAATTGGCGCAGTGGCTGCAACCATAGTCGGAGACTTCTACGACCGTGACCGGGGCATCGGCGGAACCAACCTGCACGCAATTGTCCGGGTTTGCGGTGCAGTAATCTTCTAAAACGAAGCTGCGTGTTGGCGTTGGTTCCGGAGTTGGCGGCCCAGAACCTTGCAATGAAGCAAATAACAGGCCAAACAAACCGATGACGCCGACGCCAATGATCCCACCGATGATGAGCCAGTTGGTTTTTCGTTCCTCGGTTGCAGTGCTTCGTTTTCTCGTACTTCTTTTTGCCATACGTTAATATCCTTCCTTTCGTCAAGTTGATCGCAAGTGCCCCGATTCTCTCATAAGAATGTCGTTGTTGCCAAAAATGATTCGGCTGTTTAACGTAACGCTTAATGGCAGGCTTTGTTTGTTCCTGTCTTGCTGGCTATGTTAAACTAATCTGGCGAACGGCCGTATTCGTCCAGGCACGGCCGTTCAGCAAAGCAGCAAGGAGTGACTCATTGACCATAAAACCTCGTCTGGTGATCTTAATTTCCGGTTCTGGGACCAATTTGCAGGCGTTAATGGATGCCGTGGCGCGTAACGAGCTGGTGGCCGACATTGTACTCGTCGTGGCGAACCGGCGGCAGGCGCATGGACTGGTGCGCGCGCAAGAAGCCGGTATCCCCACCTGCTATTTTCCTTTAAAACCTTACACAGACGCCGGTAAAAGCCGGGCGCAATATGACGCTGACCTGGCCGAACAGGTGGCGGTTTACCGGCCCGACCTCATCGTGCTGGCCGGCTGGATGCACGTGCTGAGTCCGGATTTCATTGGCCGGTTTCCGCAGCGGATCATCAATTTGCATCCGGCGCTGCCCGGCCAGTTTGTGGGCACGCAGGCCATCGAACGCGCCTTTACCGCTTTCCAGGCCGGCGAAATCAGCCACAGCGGCTGCATGGTCCACACCGTCATCCCGGAAGTGGATGCGGGACCGGTGATAGACACGGCCGTTGTCCCCATCCATCCCACCGACACCCTGAATGATTTTGCCGCCCGAATGCACGCCGCCGAGCATCGGTTGATTGTGGCAGCGACGCGGCAGGCGTTGGGAGACGTGGGATGTATTCCGTAAGCCGTAAGCCGTATTCCGTAAGCCGTCACGGAACACGGAACACGGAACACGGAACACGGAACACGGTCATCGTTCTAAAACTTCAGACCAAAAGGCATCAAGTACAAGGGACGGCCGTCTAAAACCGGCAGCGGTTCGCCCAGCAGCATTCGCCCCAGTTCCAGCAGGGCGTCGTCCGGGGAAGGGGGGGCTTCCTGGCTCTCGAAGGGGCGCGGCAGGGCGTAACGGCCGTCTTTTGGATACAAATTCTCCACCGGCAGCGCCATCTTATCATCCACTTGCCAACCGGCCAGTTCCGCCGCTTGATGAACCGCGTCCACAAAATCGCCGAAGCTGTCTACCAGTTGGTGCGCCTGCGCCTGCCGCCCGGTCCAGACCCGCCCTTCGCAAATGGCGTCCAGTTCGTCAAAAGGCAGGTGACGGCCGTCGGCCACCACCTGCTTGAACTGTTCGTAACTGTTCACAATACCCGCCCAAAAAATCTGCCGCTCCTCGTCCGTCAGCGGCGCCGCCTCCTGGTAAAGCCCCGCATGACGGCCGCGCTGCACGCTGGCCTGATTGACGTTGAGCTTTTCGTATAATCCTTTGGTGCTGATGCGGCCGGTAATGACCCCAATGGAGCCGGTGATTGTGCCGCTCTGGCACATAATGTGCTGCGCCGGGGCGCTGACGTAATAGCCCCCGGACGCGGCGACGTTGCCCATGTAAGCCAGCACCGGCTTCTTCTGGCTGATGCGGGCAATCTGGCGGCCAATGAGGTCGGAGGCCAAAGCAGAGCCGCCGCCGGAGTCTACGTGGAAAATGAGCGCGGCCATCTCGTCTATTTCTTCGGCGTGGCGCAGCAGGCGCAGCAGCGTCGCCTCGCCGGCCGCGGCCCCGCCGAGGAAAGGGATGGGCAGGTCAATGGGCGGCTGGCGGCTTGGCCCCATCACGATGCTGCCCTCCAGGCTGATCACGCCGATAAACTGCTTACGACGGCGGCGCGCTTTTTCCATCAGTTGCCCACGCGCTTCGGACCAGGTCGCCAGTTTGGCTTTGGGGCGCGGTTTTTTCTCGCTGGTGGCTGGCGTCTCGGGTTTTGTTTCGTCGGCGGGGGTAATGGGTTCGGACACGGCCGTTTCCCCTTCCTCTTCCTTTTCCGCCAACCAATAGGCCAGTTCGTCGTCGTAGGCGATGGCGTCTATCAGCCCGGCGGCCAGGGCATCCTCGGCAAACAGCGGGGCGCGATCAATGATCGCCTGCATGTCGGCCTGGGTGATGTGACGGCCGTCGGCCATTTCGGCCGTTAGCAAGTCGTAGCGGTCGTCGAGCAGCCAGGTAAGCTGCTCCTCTTCCTCCGGCGTTAGCTCCGACTTGCCGAAGGTGTTAAGCGCGGTTTTGTAGGGCGAGATTTGCACCACGTCCATTTGCACGCCCAGCCGGGCCAGGGCATCTTTCAGGAAGATAGATTCCAGACGTATCCCCAGCACGTCGAACTGCACGCCGGGCGGCGCGACGATTTTGTCGGCGGCGCTGGCGACGTAATAGTGGGGCAGGTCCAGGTAAGGAGTGTAGACAATGACTTCTTTGCCGGCTTCGCGCAGGCGGCCCATGGCCCGCCGCACGTTTTGCAGCGTGCCCAGCCCGGCGCCGAAACCCTGAAAAACGAACACGACGCCTTTGACGTTGTGGGCGTCGGCGATGGATTGGAGACGGCCGTTCAACACTTCCAGGCTCAACGGCGGCGCAGGCAGGGGCAGCAGCCGCTCAAAAAAGCTGCGCGGCGGGTCGGCGCGTTCGGGCAGCGGCCCGCCAATCGGCATGACCACGTAGTCTAATTTTGCCTGGCGCAGCAGCCGCAGCCAATTACGCAGCGAAACGCCGGTCCCGCTCCAAATGGTTCCCAGCTCTGCCTGCACCTGGCGCAGTTCTCGCTTCAATTCGTTGAAAAAATCGGGTTGTGTGACTTGTTCTGTCATGGGCCTGCCTGGTAAAAGGAGACCTGACAGATCGTTGCAAACCTGTCAGGTCTGTGTGGTTTGGCCTATGATAACCGATGCGTTATAATGCGTCTACATTAACAAGCCCGCTGCGGCGGCGTTATACAGACACAGGGAGCTGGGGCAAGCCCGGCTGAGAGGATGACCACGTGCGTCATTGACCTGCGAACCTGATCCGGGTAATGCCGGCGTAGGAAGATCGTCAACTATTGCCATCATTTTTAGCCACCCGGAAGGGTGGCTTTTTTGTTTTGGTACTCTTCAAGCCAACTGTTTGCCCAGCGAGCAGGATTGTTGTCAAAGATTACGCAGATTTTCATCTTCAATTTGCGACGTCTTTGATAATCCTTCTTTGCTTCTGATTTGCCCAGGTTAGGATTCTCTTATGACTGTTTTTGTGTTTGCCAATGGGGATTTGGAGCGGACGGAATGGATACGGCCGTTGCTCCCCCAGGCCACGTTTGTCATTGCTGCGGATGGCGGCACGCGCCACCTGTTTGCTTTGCAGCGGCCGCCCGACGTGGTGATTGGTGACATGGATTCTGTGCCGCCGCCGGTGATGGCCTGGCTGCACACCACGCCTGCCCGGCTGATCACCCATCCAACGGCCAAAGACGAAACCGATCTGGAACTGGCCTTGCTCTATGCGCTGCCTCATGCTGGCGCTATCTGGATTTTTGGCGCGTTGGGCGGCCGTCTGGACCAGACGCTAGCGAATATTTTGCTGTTGGCCCACCCGGCGCTGCACGGCCGTACCGTGCGATTGGTCAACGAATACGAGCGCGCCTGGTTGGTAGAAGACGCGACGACGATACACGGCCGTTCCGGTGACATCGTGTCGCTCATTCCTCTGGACGGTGATGTGACGATTGCAACGACAGTTGGGCTGGAATGGCCGCTGCGCGACGAAGTGTT
>CALFEW010000644.1 GCA_937958365.1 uncultured Chloroflexota bacterium
AACGCCACGTTCTGGCCGGTTGGGGATGTGGATTATTATCGCTTTTTTGCCAAGGCTGGTTCGCGCTACCGGGTGCAGACGACGAATTTGATTACAGGTATTGATACATTGTTGCGGGTTTATAATCCGCAAGGTACTTTGCTGGCTACCAATGACGACATAGACGTTACGACGCGGCGTTCTTTGGTGGAAATCTCGGCATCTGCTGACGGGTTTTATTTTGCCTATGTGGAAAATAAGGATCCTTCAGACCCAACCGGTCGGACATATTGCATAGACATTCAAGAGATAGCTCAGCCGACGGCCACGCCCTCGCAAACCCCCATCGGCGGTGCGGATGCCTGTGAATACAATAGCACGCTGCCTTACGCCTGTACCATTGGCATTGGTCTGGTTTATAACTTGAGTTTTGTGCCGACTTTGGGCAGTTCGCAGGATACGGATTTTTTCCGTGTGTGGATGAAGGCCGGCCTTGAGTATTCGTGCGAGACGCTGAATCTTTCTCCTTACGCCGACACCAACATGATTTTCTTGAACCAGAATGGCAATGATTTCATTCCGAATTTGGGGAATGACGACAAAGCGCCAGGCGATAGAGGTAGCAAGTTGACCATACGCGCCCCGTATACCGGCTATTTGTCTGTTGTGGTTGGCCCGGTAAATCCGCCGCCTTACGATGAGTCGCCGCTGCATACGTATGATCTGGTGTGTATTGAGCAGGCGGTGACTTCTACGCCGACGCCGACGCCGACTTCGACGCGCGCGCCATCGCTGCCGGGCACGGGAACGGGGGGAACGGCCGTTGCCACGCCCACTTCCTTCTCCGGCACGCCCTTCCCAACCGTCACGCCCATAGACTTCGACTCTATCTTCCAAACACTCACCCCACCAGCGCCGCCTCTGGTAGACATTCAACCATTACCCACGGCCACACCGGCATCCGGCGGACAGCGTATTGTGACGGTGAACGTGACGTTGTATTACGATACCAATAACAGCTTTACGCCGGAGTTGACGGAAGGGATTGTGGATACGGCCGTAGCCCTCTATGACAACAACACGGGCCAGTTGTTGGCCTTCGGCTACACCAATGAAGCCGGTATGATCCGCTTCGATTCCATCGTGGCTTCCGGCGCTTTAAGGGTCGTTGTCCCATTTCTAAACTATAACCAGGTTGTGACCGGCGACGATGCCAACATACTCATTCGCGTTGCCCCACAACCGTTACCGGCGGGAATTCCCTAGCGTCCGTATTCCGTTGTCCGCAGGGGCGTACCAGAGTTAATCAGTTACGGAATGCTGAACACGGAACACCAGGATCAGCGAGGCTTGAATTGAGCCGCTAAGCTGCCGCCGTCAGGACTAAATCTATGTTGCCAGAGCTAGAGCCACAAGAACCTGAGCAAAGCCGCTCACAAGTGGAAGCCTTAAAGGGCTGGGTAACTGCCAATCGCTGGTTGGCAGTTTTTGTTGGCATTGTCGTGATGGGCGTCATGGCCTTGTGCGTGATAGCCATCTTGATGTTGTTGTCCTTTCTCCAGGGGACCAGCTTGCTGAGTGGCGGCCAACCGACTCCGTTCCCAACGACTTCAAGTTCTACTACCATCAATCAAGAGCCATTGGTCGTCGGGGTCAGCCCGTCTGACACGATTTCAGTGACGTTGGATGTGCCGGCGACGTTGGCGCTGCGCGGGCAAACGTTCACGGTTCAGCCCCAGGCGATAGGCGCTGATGGCATCTGGGCGCCAGACCTGGATGGCAATACCGCCGCCTGGGTGTTTGGCACGGTTGTCAATTATGTGTTTGCCATGCAAGATACGCCGGCGACGCGGACGCTGCTGGAGCAATTGAACGTTGGCGACGAAATCGCCATGGTGACGCAAAATGGGTTGACGTTTACGTTCACTTTCAACAGCCGCGAGGAAGTGGCTCCTAATAATCGGGACATTTTTAACCAGCAGACGCCGGGAACGACGATTGTCTTATTGGGTGATGGGCAAGAGAACCGATTGGTGGTGAACGGCCGTTACGTCGTCTCTGATACCGCCGGCAATATCCAGGCCAATACTGTTGAATTGGGCGAACCGGTTCAGCTAGGCGATTTGCAGATCACCGTAACCGGCGCGGCTTACGATCCCAGCCGACCCGAAGCGCCGGTCGGGTTCTCTTTCTTCCGTGTGGATTACCAGGTGCAAAACGTGGGCCTGACGGCCGTAGACACCTCCCGCCTGCGCATGACGCTTACCGACAGTTTGGGCAACCAATATGCTCTCAGCCCGGTCGCCAGCCAGCTAGGCAATTTCCCTATGCTCAGCGGCTTTTTGAACGCCGGTCAATCTCTCCAGGCCACGGCCGGTTATCAGGTGCCGTCCGGCCTCAACAGCGAAACCGTTCAATGGGTAGTCGCCGACAATGAAAGCGGCGCGCAAATTCAGGTCGTCATCCCATTTGCCGGGGGCAGCAATGCCCTGGCAAACACCAGCATTACCTTGACCGACGCCACCATTTCCACGGATCAAATTTCTTTGCTGCTAGAGGGGCAAATCACCAATTTGGGGGAACAACCGGTCATCGTGACCGAAGCCGACCTGTCGCTGCGTACGGCCGAAGGCTCGCAATTCTTGCTGCTGGCCACCAATCCAGCCTTTCCCTGGACGGTCCCTTCAGGGCAAACGCTGCAATTTTTTGTCACCTACCAACGGCCGCCAACCGACACCTTTGTCTTTACAATTCTCAACCAGCCGTTCCAACTGACGCTCGTTCGTTGAGGAACGCGGCTGGAATAGCCTGGGGGAGACCGGTATTCAGTGACCAGTGTTCAGTCGGCGTTACCTCTGGAAAACATACACTGAAAACTGAATACTGACTTCTGGATACGGCTACCCGTCCCCACTTTTACACGGCCGTTGAATCCTTCTTTTCACTCTTGCCGTTCATGAGAAATTCCATGGACGAAGCATCGCGCAGGCGGCGGCTGGTATGGTAGAAATACATCCCCACCAAAATAGAGACTGTACCCAGGAAGATGCCCCCCAACTGTAATGGCCCGACAAACGGCCGTGCAAACTCCGGGTCCACGTGCGTGCCAATCCCAATCAGGTCGGCAAAACCGGCGACGTAGATAAATACCAGACCGGTAGCCGCCAGGCGCACGCCGATATCGGCCTGCAAAGAGCGTGGCGCATTGGGGGCGTGCAGCGTGCGTAAATATAAAAACATGGCAACCGTGAGGCAGGTGATGCCTAGCAGCAATTGCAGCATTTGCACCATGCCAAAACCCGGCGTAAATTCCAGCCCTAACAATTCGGCCCACAGAGCAATCGCGCTTAGCAATACACCCAGAATAAAAAATATCAGAGCGATTCTGCGTTGCAGGCGAGTTGTTTTGTCGTTATCGTTTGTTGTTTGTCCGGTTTGCTCACTCATCCTGACTCCTAAACGTATGCCACCTGGTAAAGAATAAAAAACGCCGCGCTAGTTAGCGCGGCGTTTTTCTTACTCTGGTCGGGGCAGCGGGATTCGAACCCACGACCTCTTCAACCCCATTGAAGCGCGCTACCAAGCTGCGCCATGCCCCGATTGCGGCGGCATTATAACAAAAACAATGGCCCTGTGCCAATTTTGCTTAAACCACTATTGCAGCGCATCGCCATACTGTAAGGCCAGCAGGCTGATCATGCCCAGGGCAAAATTGTAGCCGGAATGGACGAAGATAGCGACGGCCGTACCGTGACGACGGCGAATGAGGCCAAGAATCAGGCCAATGATAAAGACCACCAACGTTACCGGCGTAAAGCCATATTGCACATGGGCAAAAGCAAACAGCAGCGCTGTAAACCCCAGCCCGAAGGCCGGCTGCAACGCGCCGCGAAACAACAACTCCTCGCCGAGGCCCGTAGCGGCGGCCAGAAGCAGCCATTCGATGAACGTGTCCATCTCGCCCAGCAGTTCGCCGCTGATGTTTTCTACCAACTCCGCCTGTGAGCTATCTATCAGCGACCAGATAGCCCCGCCAATCGCCTGCAAAAACACCAGGACCACAATCCAACCGACGCCGGTGATGAGCTGGGCAAAGGTTGGGCGGCTCAGGCCCAGGCGTTCGCGCACGGCCTGCGGGCCGCGACGAGTGTACAGGCCAACACCCAACACGGCCGTTACCGTAAACAGCCCCTGGATAAAAAAGATGTCCAAAATAGAGGCGGAAACGGCCGTAGCCGCCATATCTTCCAGCCCTCCCTGCGTCAGCGAAAACACCGTGTTGCCTACCAGGTAGCCGCTTAACACCAGGGCCAGGGCGTGTACCGGCGAATCCGCCTGCAACGGCATCATCCGGCTCAGAACGCGCCGTACCGGGCGCAGGCTGACCAGCACGCCCCATAAGCCCATGCCGGCCAACGACCAGCCGGCAGCCGTCCAATTAAGCGCCAGGGCGCTGAAATTCATCGTCAGCGACGACAAGGTTTCCGCGGGAATTGCCAACAGAAGCAGCCCAATGATGACTATTGGAACGTTGATAAGCGCCAGCAGCACGTCAAAAAGCCCAACCAGGCGCGGACGTTGATTGGTAACGAG
>CALFEW010000645.1 GCA_937958365.1 uncultured Chloroflexota bacterium
AATGGTAGCTAACTATACTTTTTTTTTGCACTGTTGTCTGACGACCCTATGCATTTGTTCCTGTCTCGCTCTGGGTATTACGGTCAAATGACTGTTTCCCAAAGGATGCGGCTATTGTGTGGCAGTTCATTGCGGTTAGTCAATGGTAGCTAGCTATACTTTTTCAGTCGTTGCGCTCGAAAGGCTCCTCAATCGTCTCGCCCTTGTATACCATTCCCATCCGCATCGCTTTCACCAGGCACGATTCCACATTGGGTACGTTTAACTTGGTAATGATTGATTTAATGTGTTTCTGCAGCGTACTCGGAATGATGTGTAACAACTCGGCCTGCGCCTTCCGACCCAGTTCCGGCCAGCGAAGCAGAGCGCGCAGGACGTTCATCTCTGCGTTTGAGAGCGGCAGGTCTTGTTTGAGCAGAGGCGCTGCTTCAATAATCTTCACAATGATCGGCGAAAAATAGGCGCCGCCTTCATAGATTTGCTGTACGACAACACCTAACGTCTCGGTGAAGTTATCTGATTTCAGAAAGTAGCCTTTCACACCAACTTCCGCCAGATTACTGACCAGGTACACGTCTTGTTCTTGGGAAATGACGATGACGGCCGTTTGCGGATAGGACTTTATTGCCTGTTGTAAGATCGTCAGGGGACTGAACAGTGGTCCAGACGGCTTATCAGCCCACATCGGCATCTGCAAGTCCGTCAGCAACACATCGGGTTTGTATGTTTGCAGCAAGGACAACACATGCTCTCCTGCCCAACCTTCGGCGACAACCTCGATATTGGGATTACTTCGCAACAACCCGATAATACCTTGTCGCGCTATCAGATGATCGTCAATCACAACAATACGAATGGTGTTCGGTGACATAGATGACCTTTTCTTTTTGGGGTATGATTTAAGTGGGGTCACGTGCAAGCAAACTACTTTGCCGTTTAGCCCTGGAGCGGTTCACGAATAACCGGATGTAAATAGATTGTCCGGCTCTGAACCAGGCTCATTGCACACGGTGACAAAATGCGCGGCGGCCATTAGCAACAACCCGAAACCATTTGCTCAACAAACACGGCAAAGCGTTAAATGACGCTCCCGTCTGAATAGAGGACCTGATTGGTGTAGACGATGGCGATTGTGATCAGACCCTTCCACCCGGCAGACCTGAACATCCTCATTCACCTGGCAACCATTTCGTTTGCTGACGAGTACGCAGTCCGCGGAACGACGCCCGAAAGCTTCGCTCAACAAGCTCGAATGATGACCAGAGGGCACATGATTCCCTTCAAGGTATTTACCAGGTTAGCTGGTTTTAAATGGGAGTTGCTCGTTGCCGAATTCAACGGCCAGGTTGTAGGCTGCGGTGGCTACGTGGGGCGCAAGCGGATGGAGCTGGTGAACCTGATGGTTCACCCTGACTACCGCCGGCGCGGTATTGGTCAGGCTCTGCTGGAAAAACGGCTGCAAAACCTGAAGTTGATGGGACAACCGTTTGTGACGACGACCATACTTGGCAGCAATCAGGCATCCCTGGGAAACGTGGGGAAACAAGGCTTTGAAATCTTTGATGAGTATACGGTGCTTGAAATCCCGTTACCACTTCCCAACAATCGTACATTTATAGCAGCAAAGGGCCCCAGTCGTCCAGTACGCTCCGCGGACAAACCGGCTTTCCGGCAAATGGAGACCTGTACCGCGACCCCGTTGTGGCTTCAGGTCGAGGAAACGGCCAGTTCAAGTTACTTTCCGGTTTTTGGCGAGCGTTTGATGAATCGCTTTAGCGGGTCGCAAGCGTTCATCCGTGTATGGCCTAGCGAAGGGCAGCCTGTGGGCTTTCTATCGGCCAGAACCGGAAAGAGTCAGACAAAGGGGTGGCTGGCGCGCCCGGTCATTGAGGAAGAAAATCTCGTCTGGCTGCCTACAATACTACACGAAACAGCCCAATGGCTTACGCAGAGCGGCAAAACGATGATGCAGGTCGCCGTGCCAAACACACGGCCGTCTATTCAGGCTCTTTTGCTCGAAACGGGTTGGACAACAATTCAATCGTGGGTCCGGCTGGTTAAGTGGCTCGACCCATCGTAACATCGGGTGAAACAAGACGCTCGTGGCCGTCTAAGGCCAGAAATCCTTGCTGTAACACCACATCAATAGCAAAGGTGACTATTAACGGCTGCAACCGGCAAAACGGCCGTATTGGGGAAATTTGGCGTCGTACCAGGATTTGCCCCCCACCCACCCGCATCTTCGCCAGACCGATGCGGGTGAAACGGCCAGGATAGCAGCCAACACTATCCAGGAGGGTGTTTGGCAAGCTGCCTGCCGGTAAGTGGGCGACGGAGAGGCGGTCTGCGACCAACAACAATTAGAAATGCCCATCGCTCAAAGTAAGATTATTTTTGAGTCAATGCGGTGGTCGCACGCCCCCTTGAGTTGGCATATTTTTCAACTGTTCGCGGGCAAAACCACTTTCCGCGATGCTTTACGGAAGGATGGTTCTGCCCCATCCTCTACGGCTTGCAAGCCCATCAAAATCACAAACTGCCACACGTCATTTTTGGGAACGCTCCACTCTTCAGCCAGGCGGTCAACGGTCGCTTTTACATCATCAGCCACTGTCTCATTAAAATGGATTGTCTGCGAGATTTGTCTCCGTTTCGTCTTTTGGCCTGTGCGCGCCTGACGCACGGTTCCCGAATCAATTGACGAAGTAAGATCGCGAAACTTTTTGGGGCGATTTGAATTATCGGCTGTCTGCTTCATCCAGTCTGACATCATTCCTCCTCTGCCACTACGGGGAGTCCAGCCAACTGCGCTATTCTCTGGGCTAACTGCCGGTATCTGCTGGAGACCTCGCTGCCTGGGTCAGTCTCTATAATGGAGTAACCATTTGCCGCCGCCTGCCCAACCGCGGTGCGATGGGGCACGGGCTTCCAAAGCAGCCCATTGTATACCTGGTAGAGCTGTTGTAGGAATTCTCTGTGAAGCGACAGGCGCGTGTCAAACTGGTTGGGCACAATAGCTAGAATCTTTGCTTTCGCCCCAGCCTCGATGTCTTCGCTGAGATCCCTGGTATGGCGCATGGTCATGCCCACCTCTTTTGCCCCAGGGACCACCGGAACCACCACATAATCTGCTAACCAATGCACCATCTGGCGCAGCGGGCCAAGGGATGGCGGGCAGTCAATGAAGATGACAGACGGCCCCCGCTTTTTCAATGGCATGAGCGCATCAAGAAATTGTTGCGACGGGGTGACAGGTGGGGATTGGCGTCGCCGGGCCGCTTCTGACAAACGATCATGCATATCCCGCATGATCCCGTAATCTTCTTGCATTCGCTCAACCTCAGCGGCAAACTGTGGTCCAGCCGGTATGTAATACAAGTTTTTGCGCTTCATTCCGCTCACGGAATTGGCAGTCACGATCACCTCGCCAAGCTGCCGCTCTTCCAGAATAAACTGGCTGAGGCAGCGATCCCCAATTTCGCCATCTATCCCCAGCTGCAGTGCGCAGTCATTCTGGGGGTCGGTATTAATGATCAAAAAGTCATGCTCTGGATAACTCTGCGCCAGCGCCGTGGCCAATAAAATGACGGCAGTGGTCTTGCCTTGACCGCCCGCCCTGTTCTCTGAACTAACGACAATACCCATGGTTCTTGCCTCCAAAATCAAAGTGTCATCTCCAATTATACACAATGATACATCATTGTAAATACTGATATATTACTGATTTACTATTATGTATCAATTTTGAAAAATCGCGTCTGACGGTTTTCCTGGATTTGTGAAACAACAACTGCATGTAAAAGGCTCACCCCGTCTAAGGGCAAATTTGGCGGGTTTTAGGGGAAGCGCGTACAACCTGGCGCAAAAGAGTCAGTGCACGGGTCGAAAACGGCCGTCATTGGGTGATGCGGGCCTACTTTCCCACTATGAGCGACATAAGCGATCCGGGGGGCGGGCAAAAAATCGGA
>CALFEW010000646.1 GCA_937958365.1 uncultured Chloroflexota bacterium
AACCGCGTTTGTCGGCAGCATCGGCCTTACGGGCACGATGGGCATGAACGTGCTGGAACGCACCCGCGAAATCGGGGTGATGCGGGCCATCGGCGCAGTGGACCTGGAAATTATCAAATCGGTGGTCGTGGAAGGGGTGCTGATTGGGCTGATTAGTTGGGTGGCGGCTGTGCTGCTCTCGTTTCCCATCAGCTATCTGCTGCTGCGTATCATCAGCGAAGCCATGATCAACGCCACGATGCCGTTGACGTTTACCCTGTGGGGATTTGTGATCTGGCTGGCGGTGGTGGTGGCGCTGTCGGTGGTGGCCAGCATGTGGCCGGCGCGCAGCGCCGCCCGCCTGACCATCCGTGAAGTGCTGGCCTATGAGTAAATGGTTTAGCAATTGCACGCGGATGAACGCGGATGCGGCGGATAAAATTCCAAAAATCCGCGAACATCCAATTTATCTGCGTTCATCCGCGTCCCATTAAGCCAAAATTTCCTTCACGCGGCCGACGGCGCCGTTTTCCAGGCGCACTTTGATGCCATGCGGATGGGTCGCCGAGTTGGTGAGGATGTCTTTGACGACCCCTTCGGTGAGTTTGCCGGTGCGCTGGTCTTGCTTAAGCACGATGGCCACGCGCAGGCCAGGTTTGATGTTGCTGCGTTTTGTTCCGTCCATAGGCCCCATTCTACCATTGTTGGAGCAGAGTATGAGCAAAGTTGGCGCAACGGCCGTCTCCCGTCTATACTCCCTCGTCGGATTGCGGCTACTTTATCACCGCAACCACATTGGTTGCCAGGCTATTGGTTAACCCAACGATTACGAATTTCGGGCTGAGAGTGCGACTTGGCTCAACGAAGTCAAGGAGACTTTCAGTGAATTTTGAACAATTTTCTCTTGATGCGCGCCTGAACGCCGCCATCAAATCTGTGGGCTATAAAATCCCCACCCCCATCCAAAAACAAGCGATCCCCCACATTTTGCAAGGACGCGACGTGCTGGGTCTGGCGCAAACCGGAACCGGCAAAACGGCCGCTTTTATGTTGCCCATCTTGCAACGGCTGCTTACCGGCCCGACACGCCGTCCGCGCGTCCTCATCGTGGCCCCTACCCGTGAACTGGCGGAACAAATCCATCAAACGGCCGTAGACCTGGGCAAGCGCACGAACATTCGCAGCGTCACCGTTTACGGTGGCGTGGGCAAAGGCCGCCAGGTAGAGGCGCTAAAGCGTGGCGCGGAAATCGTCGTAGCCTGCCCCGGCCGCCTGCTCGATCTGGTTGGCGAGCGCAGCGTTGATTTATCGCAGGTGGAAGTGCTGGTACTGGACGAGGCCGACCGCATGTTCGACATGGGCTTCTTGCCAGACATTCGCCGCATTCTCAAGCTGGTTCCCCAGCGGCAGCAAACCCTCTTCTTCTCCGCCACCATGCCCGACGACATCCGCCAACTCGCCAACGACGTCCTGAAAAACCCGGTCACGGTGCAGGTAGATGTGATTGCCCCGGCGAAAACCGTTTCCCACGCCCTCTATCCGGTTCCCGAAGGTCTGAAGAAAAAGCTGCTCTTTTCCATGCTCAATCAAACCAATACCGGGCGCGTGTTGATTTTTACCCGCACCAAGCGGCGCGCCCGTTTCCTGGCCCAAGACCTGGAAAAAGAAGGCCACAACGTGCAGGCGCTGCAAGGCAATATGTCGCAAAACAAACGGCAGCAGGCGATTGACGGCTTTCGCGGCGGCAAATATGACATTCTGGTGGCGACGGACATTGCGGCGCGGGGCATTGATGTGGCCGATATTTCCCACGTCATTAACTTCGACATGCCGGACACGGTGGACGCTTACACTCACCGCATCGGCCGCACTGGCCGCGCTCAGGAAACGGGCGAAGCCTTTACCTTCGCCACGCAAGATGACCATCTGATGATACGCGACATTGAGAAGGTGTTGGGCGCGCCGATTGAGCGGCGGCAGTTGGACGGGTTTGATTACAATGGCTACGTCCCCAGCCCGCCCAAACCGGTGAACGGCCGTCCACTCATCCAACCCAATCACCGTCGGCCCAATCAGCCAAACGGCCGTCCGGCCAGCCCGCCACAAAACCGCCGCCCACCGCAAAACCAACGGCCGTCCATGCGCAGCAACGGCTAGTACCCGTGACCCGAAGTCCGTATACCGTATTCCGATGGCTTTTACCAGAGGTAGCCCTCTACGGAACACGGAATACGGAACACGGAATACGGTATACGGGTGCTAGCCGTATTCCGTATTCCGTGTTCCGTATTTGGAAAAGTAATCGCCGGGTTTACCCGGCGTTGTTTTTTGTTGGGGTGTTTACGCCCCGGCATAGCTGTGTTACGATCTAGGAATCATTTGACCGGGAGAAAGGCATCGTGACAAATGCATATGAAGAACTAAAGTGGCGCGGCCTCGTCTACGATAACACCGAAGGCGTGCCCGACGTGTTGGCGAAAGAACACGTCACCGTCTACAACGGCTTCGACCCCACGGCCGATTCCCTGCACATCGGCAATCTGGTCCCGCTGATGGTGATGGCCCGTTTGCAGCGCTTTGGCCACACGCCCATCTTGCTGGCCGGCGGCGGCACAGGCATGGTCGGCGACCCCAGCGGCCGTTCCTCCGAGCGCAACTTGCTGACCATCGAGGAAATCGAAGCCAATCTGGTGACGGTGAAGCAGCAGTTAGCCAGCGTGCTGGACTTTGAAGTTAAAAGCAATCCGGCCGTCATGGTGAACAACGCCGATTGGTTGAGCAAGCTCAATTTGCTGGAGTTCTTGCGTGACACCGGCAAGCATTTCACCGTCAACTACATGCTGGGCAAAGATTCCGTCAAATCGCGCATCCAGCGCGAAGATGGTATCTCCTACACTGAATTTAGCTACATGCTGCTGCAAGCCTACGATTACCTGCACCTGCACGATTCCCTCGGCTGCACCATGCAAACCGGCGGCTCTGACCAGTGGGGCAACATCGTGGCCGGGGTGGAATTGATTCGCCGCGTGCGCAACCAGAAGGTTCACGCGATGGTTTTTCCGCTCATCACCCAGGCGGATGGCAGCAAATTCGGCAAAACGGCCGCCGGGACCAACGCCTGGCTGGACGCCAAACGCACGTCGCCTTACCGCTTCTACCAGTTCTGGTTTAACGCCGATGACGCTGACGTGATCAATTACCTGGGTTACTTTACCTGGCTGGAATACAGCGAAATCCAGGAGTATCAGCAGATGATCTATGACCGGCCGGAACAGCGCGAAGCGCAGCGGCGGCTGGCGCAAGAACTCACGCGGATGATCCATGGGGAAACGGCCGTGTCCAAAGCCGAAAAAGCCGCTCAGGTCCTCTTTGGTGGCGACCTGGAAGGGCTGGATTCTGGGGATATTCAAGACATCTTCGCCGACGTGCCGTCCAGCGAACTGCCCAAGACGGCGCTGGCGGGCGACGGCCTGCCGGTGGTTGATTTGCTGGCCGATACCGGCCTGGCCCAATCCAAAGGCGACGCCCGACGCACCATTCAGGGCGGCGGCGTTTACCTGAACAACCGCCGCATCGAAGACGCCAATCAGATGATCACCGTCAACGAAACCATTGAAGGCCAATTCCTGATCCTGCGCAAAGGGCGTAAGATGTACCACCTGGTGAAAGTGTTGGCCTGATAGATTGGTCCAATCTCCGTTAAGACCTGACAGGTTTTCTGAAACCTGTCAGGTCTCTGATGACCTTCTGCTCTTGCTTACCCGGCCCAGGCACACCCGCCTGGGCCGTTTTACTTACGGCAGTTCCCGGCAAAAGCGGGTAAGATACCAACCATGCAAACGCAAACAGACCGTCAACTTCTGTGGCGCGCTTTTGTGTATTTACGGCCGTATACCCGTAAAACCCTCGGCGTCTATGCCACCATGCTCATCATCAACGTCATCATCATTCTGTCGCCGCAGCTCATTCGCTGGGCGATTGACCAGGGCATTTACGGCGGCGATCTGGCCCGCCTGGGGCAGGCGGTGCTGCTGCTGTTGGCGCTGACGCTGGTCAAAGGCGTGTTTGTCTACTACCAGGGCAAATGGACCGAAGAAGCATCGCAGGGCGTGGCGTATGATTTGCGCAACGATATTTTGACCAAGCTGGACCGCCTGCCGTTTGCCTACCACGATAAAACCGAAGCGGGGCAAATTCTCTCGCGGGCCATGCAGGACGTGGAGCGCATTCGTTTTCTGACCGGGCGGGCGGTGCTGCGATTGGTGGAAGGGGGCACGCTGCTGCTGTTCACGGCCGTTACCCTTCTCTGGATGAACGCCACCTTAGCCGCCCTCATCATCCTCACCATGCCGCTGCTGCTGCACCGCGCCTACCGCTTTGGCCGCCGCTTTCGCCCGCTCTCCTTTGAAATTCAGGAGCAGTTGGGCGTGCTGACTACCCAGCTAGAGCAAAACCTGCGCGGCGCGCGCATCGTCAAAGCCTTTGCCCAGGAAACCAACGAATCACGCCGCTTCCAGGCCGAAAATGAAAAGTGGTTTACCCTCTCCGCCGAATCCACCCGCCTGGAAGCGTTGAACGTGCCCATGCTAGACATGATCGCCAACTTCGGCACGGTGATTATCTTCTGGTACGGCGGCTGGTTGGTGGTGCAAAATCAGATGACTTTGGGCGAACTGGTGGCCTTTACCACCTACCTGGCGCTGCTCATCCGGCCCATTAACCTCATCGGCCGCATCATCCCCATTTTGGCGATTGCCGCCTCGGCCGCCGAGCGCATTTTTGCCATTCTCGACGCACCCTCAGAAGTGGCCGACCGGCCGGATGCCATCGAAGCGCCCCGGTTGAACGGCCGTGTCGCCTTCGACGACGTCTCGTTTGTCTATGCCGGGTCCAGAAAAGTGCTGCGCAACATCACCTTCACCGCCGAGCCGGGGCAGATTGTGGCCCTGATGGGCGCGACCGGCTCCGGCAAGTCCACGCTCATCAACCTGATTGCCCGCTTTTACGATCCCACCGGCGGGCAAATCAACCTGGATGGGTTGGATGCGCGCCAGTTTACCCTGGCGTCGCTGCGCGGCCAGATTGGCCTGGTGATGCAAGATACCATCCTCTTCGCCGCCACCATCCGCGAAAATATCACTTTCGGGCGGCCGGACGCCAGCGAGGAGGAGTTGATCCAGGCGGCCAAAGACGCGCAAGCCCACGATTTCATCGCTGCCATGCCGGAGGGTTACGACACGCCGGTCGGCGAACGCGGCGTCACGCTGTCCGGCGGACAGAAGCAGCGCTTAGCCATCGCCCGCGCCCTGCTGACCGACCCGCGCATCCTCATCCTGGACGACGCCACGGCCAGCGTGGACAGCAACACGGAGCGGCTCATCCAGGCGGCGCTGGACCGGCTGATGGAAAACCGCACGACGTTCGTCATCGCCCACCGCCTGAGTACGGTGCGCCGCGCCGACGTGATTTTGGTGCTGGAAAACGGCCGTATCGCCGCCCGCGGCGCGCATGAAGAACTGCTGGCAACCTCGCCGCTGTACCGGCAGGTGTATGCCTTGCAGGTGGAACCGGAAGCGGTGGCGATTGGCGATTAGCGATTAGAGATTGGAGATCGCCCAATCTCCAATCTCTAATCGCCTAAAGGATTTTACTATGAGTTTTAGCTTCTCCCCCGGCATGGGGCCGCGTGGCGCGATCAATCAGTTTGGTGCGGAAGGGAAGGACGGCCGTTTCTTCAACAAGAGCGTGGTGGCCGGGATGTTGGTGTTTATACGGCCGTACGGCCGTAAAATCGCCCTGGGAACCCTGCTCATGCTCGGCGCGACCAGCTTCACGCTGCTCGCGCCCTACATCATCAAAATCACCATAGACGAACACATCGCCGTGGGTGACGCCAGTGGGCTGACGCAGTTGGCCTTTTTCCTGGCGTTGTGTTACCTGGGGCTGTACGCCACCACCGCCGGGCAGCAGTATTTGCTGGGGCGTGTGTCGCAGCGCGTGCTGGCCGACGTGCGCCAGGAGTTGTTCGACCACCTGCAAGCTCTGTCGCTGAGCTACCACGACCGCACCATCGTCGGCGTGACGGTGTCGCGGGTCATCAACGACGTGGCTGTCATCAACGATTTGCTGACGCAGGGCCTCATCTCGCTGCTGGGCGATTTGCTCATTCTGGCGGGCATTATCGTGATTATGCTGACGATGAGTCCGCGGCTGGCGCTGCTGACGTTTGCCGTGCTGCCGCTGATGGCCCTGGCGACTGTCTGGTTTTCTTACCGGGCGAAGGGCGCGTTCCGCCAGACGCGGCGCAGCGTGGCCGCGCTGGTCGGCAACCTGGCGGAAAACATCAACGGGATGCGGGTGATTCAGGCGTTTGCCCAGGAAACGGCCGTCGAGAACCGTTTCAACGACGTCAACCGCAGCAACCGCGATGCCAACGTCAACGCCATGCGCCTCTCCTTCATCTTCTTGCCGACGATTGAATTTTTGAGCATGTTGTCTACGGCCGTTGTCCTCTATTTCGGCGGGCGGGCGGTGGCCGGCGACACCGTCACGCTGGGGGTGATGGTGGCCTTTCTGGCCTACGTGACCCGCTTCTTCCAGCCTATTCAGGAACTGAGCCGCCTCTACACCACCATGCAGTCGGCGATGGCCGGCGGCGAGCAGGTACTGCGCCTGCTCAATACCACGCCGGACGTCACCGACCGGCCCGGCGCGACGGAAATGCCACCTATCCACGGCGCAGTCGCGCTGGACAATGTTTCCTTCCGCTACCGCGACGACGCGCCGGAGGTGCTGCACGCCGTCCGACTCACCATCGAACCGGGGCAAACGGTGGCCCTGGTGGGGCCAACGGGCGCGGGCAAAACGACCATCGCCAACCTGATCCCGCGCTTTTATGAGGCCAGCGACGGCCGTGTGCTGATTGACGGGATTGACGTGCGCGACGTGACGCAAGCCTCGCTGCGCCGCCAGTTTGGGCTGGTTCCGCAAGACCCGTTCCTTTTCGCCGGAACCATCGCCGACAATATTCGCTACGGCCGTGCCGCCGCCAGCCACGAAGAAGTGGTCGCCGCCGCCCAACTCGCCAACGCCCACGATTTCATCCGCAACATGCCGGACGGCTATGAAACGCAAATTTTAGAAGGGGCGGTGAACGTGTCGGTGGGGCAGCGGCAGTTGTTGTGCATCGCCCGCGCGGCGCTGGTGGACCCGCGCATCCTCATTTTGGACGAGGCGACGGCCAGCATAGACACGGTGACGGAGGTGCTGATTCAGGAGGCGTTGGAGCGGCTGATGGCCGGTCGCACGGCCATCGTGATAGCCCATCGGCTGAGTACCATTCGTCAGGCGGACATGATTTGCGTGGTGGAGGGCGGGCAGATTGTGGAGAACGGCCGTCACGACCAGCTTCTCGCTCAGGGCGGCCTCTATCACGAACTCTACCAGCGCCAGTTCATGGCCGATGACGAACCGGAGGAAATAGGACGTGGATGAACACGGATGCAACGGACTCGACGGATTTTTACAGGTAAATCACCAGAAAATCCCCTATCCTTGCACTTTTTCAAACGATAAGAGTCTGCTACGGATATGTCATTGTGAACAGAGTCTGCGGAGCGAAGAATCCCCATGATTTGGTCACCAAAGCTGAACAGGATGCTTCGGTGGACCTCAGCATGACACCCCTTTCGTCAAATTGAGGATGGCTAGTTCCGAATCTACAGGATAGGGTGTTGCTGTGTTTTGCGGTAAAATGGGCGGGGTGAAAAAATGACAGACTCAACATCCGGGAGGCTGAGGCTGAATGAACCTCTCGAAGGTTTGTTGGCAAAGGAGGATGACGATGCAAGCTGGATTGTTTGAAGAGAGACCACATTATTACGCTTCGCTTGATGAACTGATCGCAGTGATGATGAAGATGGACGACGATCCACTGGCGAATGCCGGAACCAACGTCGTCATTTGCCGGGGCAATCCAAAGGCGAAACTGATGATCATTGGTGAAGCGCCGGGACCGGAGGAAAACCGGGTGGGCAAGCCATTTGTCGGGCGGGCGGGACAGCTTCTGGACCAGATTTTACAGGCGGCCGATTTCGATCCGGAGAAAGACGTGTTCATCAGCAATTCCGTGTTTCGCTTGCCGCCCGGCGAAGATGGTCAGAACTTCCGCAAGCCAACGACAGAGGAGATTGACTTCTACAAACCTTATTTGCTGGAGATCATCCGGCTGGTAGACCCTAAAATCATTTTGCTGACGGGCAACGTGGCGACGCAATCGTTGCTGGGTCTGACCGGAATTACAAAATTGAGAGGCGAGTGGCGGGAGTGGAACGGCCGTGCCGTCATGCCCATCTTCCACCCGTCTTATCTGCTGCGCAACCCTGTCCGCACCCCGGACGGTCCCAAAGCGCTCACCTGGCGCGACATCAAAGAGGTACGCCAAAAATATGATGAGATAACAGGAGCTAAGAGCTAATAGCTCATGGCTAATAGCTATTCCGATAAAGCCGCCTTGCGCGGTGAACCGGGCTACGTATGGCGCTCTGGGCAGGAGCGGCGGCTGGCAATGATCCGTCGCTGGGTGGATTTGGAAAATGCTGTCATTTTGGACAATGGCTGCGGCCTGGGCACCTACCTGGAGGCTTTTGCGACGTATTCGCCGCACCGTTTTGGCCTGGAACTGGAACATGACCGGGCGCAGAAGGCGGTAGCCACCGCGACCGGCATTGTGGAAGGTGTGGGCGAGACGCTGCCCTTTGCTGACGATTCGTTCGATTTTGTGTTCAGTAATGAAGTGATTGAGCACGTCGCCGACGATGCGGCCTATGCCGCGGAAATGGTGCGGGTAGTAAAGAGAAACGGCCGTATCCTCCTCTTTTGCCCCAACCGCTGGTACCCTGTGGAGCAGCACGGCATCTACTGGCAGGGCGAATACAAATTTGGCAACATTCCCCTGGTGAATTACCTGCCGAACGTATGGCGGGACAAACTGGCTCCACACGTGCGCACATATACCAAAGGCAAGCTGATCAGGTTGTTTGCTGATTTGCCGGTGGAAGTGGTGCATCACGGCCGTATCTTTGGCGGCTACGACAACATCGAGTACCGGCTGCCAAAATTAGGCAAAACCATCAAAAAAAGCTTGTATGCCGCCGAGAAAACCCCGCTTTCTGTCTTGGGGCTTTCCCATTTGCTGGTGCTGAAAAAGCGCTAGACCTCCCGATTTTTCTTTACAGTCGGATTGTGGAAGTCAAATTGGACTTAATGAGAACCAATTTCATGGCCGCGCAATAATTCCAATTCCCTTGTTTTACCCCCTTTCCCCCATTACAATCGAAAGTAAGATAACATGAACGGCCGTGTTTCAGCGCAGTTCACGCATCACGGCTGATAACTGGAGGTTCACATGAGCAACAAAAATGGACAAAACGGACAGAGCGGTGTTGGCAGTTTCAAAGTCAAAACCGGTCTGGCGCAAATGTTAAAAGGTGGCGTCATCATGGACGTGGTGACGCCGGATCAGGCCGTGATTGCCGAAGAAGCGGGCGCGGTCGCTGTGATGGCGCTGGAGCGCGTGCCGGCCGACATCCGCGCCCAGGGTGGCGTGGCGCGCATGTCCGACCCAGGTCTGATCAAAGAGATTATTCAATCTGTGACCATCCCCGTGATGGCGAAGGCGCGCATCGGCCACTTTGTTGAAGCGCAAATTCTGGAAGCCATCGGCGTGGATTACATTGATGAGAGTGAAGTGCTGACCCCCGCCGACGAAGAACACCACATTTACAAGCACAACTTCAAAGTGCCCTTCGTCTGTGGCTGCCGCAATCTGGGCGAGGCGCTGCGCCGCATCGGAGAAGGCGCGGCGATGATTCGTACCAAGGGCGAAGCCGGGACCGGCGACGTGGTGGAAGCTGTGCGCCATGCCCGCACCGTGCTGGGCGAAATCCGCCGCCTGCAACTGATGCCCGAAGAAGAGCTGATGGCCTATGCCAAAACCATCGGCGCGCCCTTTGCCCTGGTGCTGGAAACCAAAGA
Organism: uncultured Chloroflexota bacterium; assembly: GCA_937958365.1. Classification (GTDB taxonomy): domain Bacteria; phylum Chloroflexota; class Anaerolineae; order Promineifilales; family Promineifilaceae; genus Leptovillus. The sequence continues at coordinate 10,015 of CALFEW010000646.1, forward strand.
ACTGGGCCGCCTGCCGGTGGTCAACTTTGCTGCCGGGGGCATTGCCACCCCGGCCGACGCCGCCCTGATGATGCAAATTGGCGTGGATGGCGTGTTTGTCGGCTCCGGCATCTTCAAGAGCGCCGATCCTGCGCCGCGGGCCAAAGCCATCGTGGAAGCGACGACCCATTACAACAACCCGGAAATCCTGGCCCGCGTCAGCGAAAATCTGGGCGAACCGATGGTGGGTATTAACGTCAGCAGCCTGCCGGAAAGCGAACAGTTGGCCGTGCGTGGCTGGTAAGAGGACCGGAGGAGTAGGGGAGATTCTCCTCTGCCCCTGCTCCCCACTCCCTACTCCCTACTCCCCTGCTTTTTTGGAGTTGTTTGTTATGAGAATTGGCGTTCTCGCGCTGCAAGGCGCGTTCATCGAACACATCAAGATTCTACGCGAATTGGGCGTGACGGCGGTGGAAGTGCGGCTGCCGGAAGACCTGGAAGGGCTGGATGGCCTGATCATCCCTGGCGGCGAAAGCACGACGATTGGCAAACTGGCGACGATGTACCACTTTATGGAGCCGCTGCGGGCGTTTGCTGCGCAGAAAGCGGTGTGGGGCACGTGCGCCGGCATGATTTTTATGGCGAAGGAGATTGGTGACGGCCGTTCCAATCACGGTCAACCGCTGCTTGCCATCATGGACATTGTGGTAGACCGCAACGCCTTTGGCCGCCAGGTGGACAGCTTTGAGATAGACCTGGACGTACCGGCTATCAACAACGGCGAAGTGAAACCTTTCCCGGCCGTATTCATTCGCGCTCCCAAATTGGTGAGTACAAAAGGCAAAGCTACGGTACTGGCGCAGTTGGTGGACGGCACGGCCGTTGCCGCGCAAGAAGGCAACTGGCTCGTCACGTCCTTCCATCCCGAACTCACCGGGGACAATCGCTTTCACAAATACTTTTTGCAGTTGGCGCAAAGTCAGGGGGAACAATGGTCAATGGTCAATTGTTAATGGTCAATTGTCAACGGTGAAGAGAGACGACGTTGACAATTAGCGATTGACCGTTGACTATTGACTATTGTCTGGGTAACAGCACCGTAAACGTTGCGCCGCCGTCGGGGTTGTTTTCGGCCCAGATACGGCCGTCGTGCTGCTCCACAATGCGCCGGGTGATAAACAAACCCAGGCCCGTGCCAGAGCCATTTATCTTGGTTGTGAAAAACGGATCGAAAATCCGGTCTAAGATGTCCGGGGAAATACCGATCCCTGAATCCTTCACGGACAGCGCAAAATAATCTGTGGTCGCCAATTCCGGCGGATACATGGCCGATCCCGGCAGAAAACTTCCCGGTGGAATGGGCCAGGTTTTCACCTGAATAGTCCCGCCGTCTGGCTGCATGGCATCTCGCGCATTGGTTAGCAAATTAATGACCACCTGCGTCAGCCGGTTGTGATCACAGACGATAGATTTCATGTTCGGCGTCAGGTCTGTTTCGATGCGCACGTTAAACTGCCCCTGAAACTGCTGCTTAACCAGCGTCAGCGAATCCTCCACGATCTTGTTCCAGACGGTGACGGTGATTTGCGGCAGCCCATCCAACGAATAATTTCGCAGCACCTCCACAATACGCACACAGCGCCAGGCGCTTTGTTCGATCATCTCCACGTAATGGTGCAGCCGATCCAGGCTCAGGGCGTTGTCATCAATGTCCAGGCTTAGATTGGCGCAGGCCGCCGTGATAATGCTGATGGGGTTATTTAGTTCGTGGGCAATGCTGGCAGTGAGGGTTCCCATGCCGGCCAGCCGCTGCGTATGGGTGAGGGATTCATTCAGACGCTGAACGTCTCGCAAATTGGTGAGCGTGACGAGCTTCTGTGTACCAGCTTCAGTGGCAATGGGGGTGATGGTGAGGGTGATGGGCAGGGCACGGCCGTCACGCCGCCGCAGCACAGCTTCCCGATGAATATCCGTATCTTCCGACAATTCCAGAGGCAGCAGTTGCTCAGGCCAAAATTCATGAAAATAACAACCGACCAGATCGGCCATGTCCATCGCCAACATGGTCGCCGCAGTTTGATTTGCCGAGACGATCACACCATCGTCATGGATGACCAGCGTGCCCGAAGACATGCTTTGCCACAGGTGGGTAAAAAACTGCGCGGTGGAATCGTTTTTTTCAGCCACCAGGGGGTTGATCATAAGATTCATTCCTCATTCCGAGCGTGCTCAGCCCGCAATGGCGGGTTGTTAGTAGCATACGCGACCAAAGCGCTGTCGTCCGTATGCGCGCCGTAAATTCAACGTGAAGGGCGCGTGAAGGGGCGTTTTCACGGACGCGCCGAACGCGAGGGAACAAAGACCAACATAAGGACAAGCAGGTATAATAGTCGCATAATCTGATGATGCCCTTGAAATATCACCATTTCTCCAACTTTATGGCTCAACAACCAGCGCGACGACGGCGGATATTTTTGTTGTTGGTTGTAGCGGCAATGCTGCTGGTGATCGCTTTTTATGCAGTTACGGACACGGCGCATCTGGCCTACAACCGTACGTTGGCCGGTGCGGATTGGATGGGGTATGCGGTGTGTCATCGAATTACGGAGCGGTCGTTGGCTATTAACGGCCGTCAATTTCCCCTTTGCGCTCGCTGTACCGGCATGTATCTGGGCGTCTTCCTCGTCTTCCTGGTCTTATGGCTGGCGGGTCGGCTGCGCTGGAGCCTCTTGCCGCCTTTCCCCATTTTGCTGACGCTGCTGGCATTTGTCGGTCTGATGGGCATTGACGGCGTTAACTCCTACCTCCACTTCTTCCCCAACGCCCCGCACGTTTACGAGCCGCGCAACTGGCTGCGCCTGTTAACCGGCATGGGAACCGGCCTGGCGATGGGCCTCATCACCTTGCCCATGCTGGCGCAAACGTTGTGGCGGTCGCCGGTTTGGCAAGCGGCGGCTGGTGACTGGCGGGACTTATTGGAGATGGTGGTGGTGGCGAGCGTCGCCATCCTCCTGCTGTTGAGCAACCAGCCATCCCTTTTGTACGTATTAGCGTTAGCCAGCGCGGCTGGCCTGCTGCTGATTGTGACGGCGCTGAACACGGTTACATTCTTGCTGGTGCTGCGGCGGGATGGACGGGCGGAAAGATGGCAGGAAACGGCCGTGCCCCTGCTCATCGGCCTCGTCCTCTCCTTGCTCGAACTCAGCGCCATCAGCCTGGTTCGTTTTCACTTCACCGGAACGATGACCGGCTTTCCGGGGTTGTAAGACACAGGTCTTGCAGCCAAAGAGTAAAGATTGAAGACTAAAAATAGGCGCTCGACAATCTTTAATCTTTGGTTTTTAATCTTATCAGGCACACGAACAAACCTGGAGAAATCATATGATCGAAGCACTAGGCGGCATCGGAGCCGCATTTGGGTTGGCCGGCAGCGCCGGACTCAACGCCTATATCCCTCTGCTTATTGTGGCCGTCGCGGCCCGCTATCCGCTGGCCGATCCGCTCCTGAAGCTGTCGGCCCCCTATGATATTCTGACCAATCCCTGGATCATCTTCTTGTTGTCGGTACTGCTCATCATCGAAATGTTGGTGGACAAAATACCGGCCGTAGATACCCTGAATGATGGCATCCAGACCTTCATCCGACCGGCGGCCGGGGCCGTTTTGTTTGCCGCCAGCGCCAACGTCATCACCGACATCAGCCCGATCATTACCCTGGCGGCCGGTTTGCTGGTAGCCGGCGGCGTCCATACCACCAAAGCAGTCACCCGGCCCATGATCACAGCCGCTACGGCCGGAACCGGCAACTGGGCCGTCAGCCTGGTGGAAGACGTGATAGCCTTTTTTACGTCCATTTTGGCGCTGCTGCTGCCCATCATCACCGGCATTGCTGCGGCCGTGGCTTTGTTTTTTGCCGTCCGGCTTTACC
>CALFEW010000647.1 GCA_937958365.1 uncultured Chloroflexota bacterium
CCAGATTCTCCAACGAGCGGCACATTCCCAATTCGTCGCCCAGGCTCTCCTGAATGGCTAACGCCTGTTCGTGGCAGGTTTGCGCCAGCGGCAAATCTCCCTGCACCCTGGCAAACTTGCCAATGCGGTTCAAGAGCAGCGCGTGCAGTTCGTCGGCCTCCTGGCTCAGCGCCAGCGCCGTTTCCAGCCAATGGCGCGCCTCGTTTAGATGGCCGCGAATGTACCAGAACTGCTGCAAATTCTCGGCCAGTTCCAGGGCAAAACGGACGTGGGCGCGGGTTGGGGAGGCTACGGCCGTTTCCACAGCCCAGGTCAGCGCCGCGCGCAGGTTGTGATGCTCACGGTCCAGCAGCGCCAGCCAGGCAACCAGGTCCGCACTGGCAATCAGATGAGGCTGGGCCGTTTGCGCCAGGCTGCCGTAATAGTCAGCGTGCGCCTGCCGCACGGCCGTTAACACCCCCTGGGCCTGCAACTGCTCCTGGGCATATTCGCGCAAAGTCTCCAACATCACGTAACGCGGTTGGCCTTCGGGCGCAGCGACGTGCCGCAATAGGCTTTTCTCCACCAGCGATTGCAATGAACTGCCGTCTATTTTCCCCCCACTGCCGGTCGCCCGCTGCACAACCGATGCCACGGCCGTCACGTCGCAGCCATCCACAAACACACCCAACACGTCAAACAACCGGCGCTCGTCGGCCGTCAGCAGGTGATAACTCCAGGCAATCGCCCCACTGAGCGACTGCTGGCGCGGCGTCAGATCACGCGGGCCGCCGGTGAGGGCCACCAGCCGCGTCCGCAACTGGGCAAAGACCTGCGCCGGCGTCAGCCACTTCACCTGCGCCGCAGCCATCTCAATCGCCAGCGGCAGGCCATCCAGCCAGGCGCAGATGCGGGCCACGTCGGCCACGTTGTCGGTCGTCAGGCGAAAATCTGGCCTGACAGCGCGCGCCCGCTCCTGGAACAGCCGCACGGAAGGGTAACGGGAGAGGTAGGCAACGGCCGTGTTCGTCGGCAGCCGGTTCACGTCTGGCAGCGACAGGGGCGGCACGGGAAATTCATGCTCGCCATAGACGTGCAGCACTTCGCGGCTGGTCACCAACGCCTTCACACCCGGCGCGGCCGCCAGCAAGTCTGTGATGATGGCCGCCGCGCCGACCACCTGCTCGAAGTTGTCTAACACCAACAACAGGCGGCGCGAACGTAAATAATCCTTCAGGGCGCGCAGCAGGGGAGCCAGCCCTTCGCCTGCCCGCACAGGTTCGGCCACGCCCAGCGTTTGGGCAATCGTCACCACGACCAGGTCCGGGTCGGTGATGGGGGCCAGGGGCACAAAAAAAGCGCCCTCCACGAAGGCGGCTGAATCGGCCAACTGCGCCGCCGCCGCCAGGCTGAGGCGAGTTTTGCCTGTGCCCGGCGGCCCGGTGAGGGTGAGCAGGCGCACGCCCGGTTCTTGCAGCAGTTCGGTAACGGCCGTTACCTCCTGCTTTCGTCCGACAAAACTGGTCAGGGGAGCGGGCAAATCGCCAAAGGTGGATTCTGGCGGGGCAGATGGGGGAGAAACGGCCGTGCCGGTCACCGGAGAATAAACGTCGGGCGCTGGCGGCGTCTGGCTCAGCCCCCGCGCAAACAAAACAAATCCGTCCTGTTCCTCCGGCGTCACGTTCAGCGCTGCCGCCAACAACCTGGCCAGCTGCGTCGAGGGGCGCAAATCCCCCGCCTCCAGGCGGCGAATCGCGCTGACCGAGCAATGGGCGCGTCGGGCCAATTCCTCACGGGGCATATCTAATGCTTTGCGGCGGCGTCTCAGCCAGTTGGGGAAAGTTTCAGGTGTGGGCATCGCCCGAATTATAGCAGTCCCCCCCGGAAAAGGTGTCAAAAATGGTGACACTTCCTGACACTGACTGCTTAGCCCGCCTGCCCTACACTGTAAACCAGTAGTAACGGATACAAATCTTAACCATTACACATAGGAGTCAGATACATGAAGAAGATCGCTTTCTTATTGGTGTTCATCGTCTTATTGGCAGCGTGTGGCGGTTCAGCCGCAACCATCAGCGACATTCCCGCCTATCCCGACGCCGCAGCCCTGGAACCCGGCGTTGATCCTGTAGCCGATACGCTGGTAAACAACATGGCGCAAGATGCTCAGGTGCGCAGCAGCGTCGGCGCGGGCGGCCAGATCGAGCAGAAGGCGTACCGCCTGCCGGCCGGAACCACCTGGGAGCAGGTCGAAAGTTATTACAACGACCAGCTAGGGTCCGATGGCTGGAAAAGTGGTTTGGGCGGCATTGCCGGTAACATCGCCGGTGACGTGATGAACTCGGTCAACGAGGGCAATGAGTTGTTCCAGACCGGTATCTGGTCCAAAGGCGACCAAACCCTCACCCTCATCCGCGTAGCCGACGCCTCCACCGGCGAGGATGCTTTCTTCCTCATCATGTCTCTGGCGAGCAATTAGCTAACCTGACTTCCTGGAAGTTACAGAAGGATTGGTCCAATCTTGGAGATTGGACCAATCTGCCAATTCAAGGAGCTATTATGATTCGTGACTTTGCCCGTCCTGCCATGCGCGTGTTGTTCAGGTGGGGAGGGGGAACGGCCGTTCTCCTTCTGGCCACCTTTTTTGTTTTCACCCAACGGCCGGTCTACGCCGCCACCCTCACCGTCAACACCCTCACAGACAAACCCATAGACGACCCCACCATAGACGACGGCCTCTGCTCCCTGCGCGAGGCCGTCGAAGCCGCCAACAACAACGCCCCCGTCAGCACCAACGACTGCCCGGCCGGCAGCGGCGCAGACACCATCACCTTCAGCGTCTCCGGCAGCATCAAATTTGTCGAGACGATGTACATCAACTCCGATATCACCATCAACGGCCCGATCATTTTAGATGGCAACAAAGCCAGCAACTTCTTCACCGTTTCCAGCAGCGGCAAACTCAATTTGCTCAATATGACGCTGCAAAACGGCAAAAGCGGCTTCGGCGGGGCCATTCAGGGCAATGGCGACGGCAAAATCAACGCCGTCGGCGTCTCCTTCATCGGCAACGAATCCACGTTTAGCGGCGGGGCCATCAACACCAACGCCGCACTGAATTTGCTGGGCTGCAACTTCTCCGGCAACAAAGCCGGTGATGACGGCGGGGCCATCAAATTCAACGGCGGGGCCAACGAAGCGCTCAATATCGCCGGCAGCAACTTCGCCGGCAACACCACCGGCGACAGAGGCGGGGCCATCGTCCTGATCACCACGTCGCCCATGTCTATCAGCGACACCATTTTCTCCGGCAACATCGCCACCGGCTCGCAAATCGGGCATGGCGGCGGGGCCATTTTCATTGAAAACAATTACGAAGACAACGCCATCACCATCGAGCGCAGCGTCTTTAATGGCAACCTGACGCCGGGCGGTCAGGGCGGGGCCATCTACTTCACCGGCGACATCCCGCTGACCGTCATCAACTCTTCGTTTAACGCCAATATCTCCGGCAGCTTTGACAATGGGCGAGGCGGCGCCATTTACGTGAATTCGGGCAATTTGTCCCTGGTGAAAACCGCCTTCAACGCCAACATCGCGTCACGAGATGCCAGCAACACCGGCGGCAATGGCGGGGCTATCTTCAATTTGGGCGGCACGGTAAAGGCGACCAACAGCTCCTTTTTCGCCAACGTGGCCGACAATGGCAATGGCGGGGCGCTGTATAACAACGACGACGCCCGCGACGCCATCTACGAATTACGCAACGTGACCATCTCCGGCAATTCGGCCGATTCCGGCGGCGCTATCTACAATTTCAACGACGACAACAACCACATCAACCGCGTCGCTTTGTGGAACACCGTCATCGAGGTGGGGACCACCGGCGCGGGCGGCACGTGCGCCGCCGACGCGCCGCAAAACAACGGCAACAATTTGCAATATCCCGGCACGTCCTGTGGCGGAGGCATTACCAGCGCCGACCCTCTGCTCGAAGCGCCTTCGTTTAACGGCGGGGCGATTGCTTCGCTGCTAACCCAGGCATTGAGCGCGGGCAGCCCGGCGATTGACGCCGGAGCAAACGCGGTTTGCGACGCTGCGCCGGTGGACGGAGAAGACCAGCGCGGCGACCCGCGTCCCAAAGGCATCACGTGCGACATCGGCGCGTATGAGGCTGACCCGGCCGTCGCCGGTTATGGTTCCACGCCTGTCCAGCCCGGCCCGATTAACATCGGCAATACCAGCGTCGGCGTGCCGATTACCAATACATTCACCATTTTTGAGACGGGCAACACGACCCTGACGGTGAGCAACCCCACGCTTGGCGGGGCAAATCCGGGGGAATTTGCGGTGCTGACAGCATTCCCGTTGAATATCAGCAGTGGCAGCCGGACGGTGGTGTTGCGGTGTAACGCCACGGCCGTTGGCAATCCCACCGCCACCCTCACCCTCAGCACCAACGACCCGGCCCTGCCCACCGTCATGTACAATTTGCTGTGCAACGTGCAGGCCACGCCTGTCCCCGGTTTTGGTTCCATGCCGGCCGCGCCCGGCCCGCTGGACTTTGGCGCGGTGGAAGTGGGGGAATCCAGCGTGCTGAACCTGACTTTCATGGAGACAGGCAACGCCACGCTGCTGCTGGGACCGATTGACATTTCCGGCCCGAACTTCACCGAGTTCACCTTTAACGCCTTCGATA
>CALFEW010000648.1 GCA_937958365.1 uncultured Chloroflexota bacterium
CCTTCGTAAATCTGGCAGACGCGGACGTCGCGGTAGATCCGCTCGACCGGGAAACCGCCGACGTTGCCATAACCCTGAATGGCGCAAGTTGCGCCTTCCAACGTCATGCCGCGCAGTTTGGCCGCCTCGCGGATGGTGAACATGCCGCCCATCGCCGTAGCCGGGCCGCGTGCGGCCGAGCCGCCCAGTTGCAGCGGTTTGCCGGTGATGGCTCCGGGTTCGTGATGCCCGGTCAGCACTTCGTACTCATCAAGCATCCAGGCCATGATTTGCGGGTTCGTGTAAACGTCCGGGGCGGGCGAGTCTTTGGTCAGGCCGACGTAGCGGGAGATGGCGCGCATGTACCCCCGGCTGAGGCGTTCCAGTTCGTCGGCCTGCATTTCACGCGGGTTGCAAATGACGCCGCCTTTGCCACCGCCGAGCGGGATGTCGGATACGGCCGTTTTCCACGTCATCCAGGCCGCCAACGCCCGCACAGTATCAATGGTCTCTTTGGGGTGAAAGCGAATGCCGCCCTTGGCCGGGCCGCGAGCATCGTTATACTGCACCCGGAAGCCCTGAAAGATTTCTGTATGCCCGTCATTCATCTTCACCGGAATGGTGAAATGAAACTCGCGCATGGGCTGGCGCAAGAATCTGTGCATATCGGGGTCTAGTTGTAAAACGGCCGCAGCCTCATCTAACTGAGCCTGGGCAATAGCAAACGGATTTAAATTCTCTGTCATGGGAAAGTACAAACTCCTGGTGGGAAAGATTTTTTGTGGATTCTACCTTGCACTGTCAAGGAACAAGATGTCTCCAGCCAGAGGCGGTCGGAGTACCTCCAAGTGTCGGCAATTATGCGGCGTCTGTCAAGTGAAAGGTTTCCATGACTGGGGTGACACGAGGGTGTCAAGTGTCACATGATCGTCAGCTTTTTCATATGACTTGTGTCATGATGCGGGTGTCATGCGGGTAATCGGCGGCTGAAATTTGATTTGGCGATCTTTTTTGCCACCGATTACCCGGCTATTTGCCGGGAAAACGAGATCCACAACTGCTCGTTTCCGGCAAAACGGCCATCACGGGAGGCTGTCGTGATGCATGACTTGTGAGGGCTTCCTGAAACTCAGTAATCGTCTAAAAAACTATGTGCGCAGATTGGACCAATCTCCAAGATTGGTCCAATCTAAAAATATGATGTTGGAAAACCTATACCCAACCCCGCAAACGCACAGCCTGGGCGACGCGATCTACGGCTACCAGGTAAGCGGCGACGCGGTTGTTGACCCGTTTGGCTTCGGCCATGCAATAGACGCCATGAAAGGCTTCGGTCATCTTCTGGTCCAGCCGTTCATGGACCATAGGGATGGACCAGTAATATTGGTAAGCGTTTTGCACCATCTCAAAATACGAGACCGTGACGCCGCCCGCATTGCACAGAAAATCGGGCAAGACGTAGACGCCGTTCTTGTACAAGATGGCGTCGGCGTCTGGGGTGGTGGGGCCGTTAGCCAGTTCGGCGATCATCCGGGCTTTGATATTCGCCGCGTTGCGAGCGGTGATGACATTTTCCAGGGCGGCCGGAGCCAGGACGACCACTTCTAATTCCAGCAGTTGTTCGTTGGAGATGTGCTGTGCGCCGGGGAAACCGATGACCGAGCCGGTTTCCGCCTTGTGGTTTCTAACGGCCGTTGCCGATAACCCATCCCAATTCAAAATGCCACCGCGTGAATCGCTGACGGCCACCACGTTCAGGCCTAACAGCTCTTCAGCCAGCGAATGGAAAAAGGAACCGGCGTTGCCATACCCTTGAATCGCGCAGGTAGCGCCGGCCAATTGGATGCCCAAGACTTTAGCGGCCTCGCGGGTAACGTAAATGCCACCGCGGGCCGTGGCGTCGTCGCGCCCGGCGGAGCCGCCCAACGCGAGGGGTTTGCCGGTGATCACACCTGGTTCGTGATGGCCGACGAGGGCGTCGTATTCGTCCATCATCCAGGCCATGATCTGTGGATTGGTGTATACGTCGGGAGCGGGCACATCTTTGGTCATCCCGACGTAGCGGGCAATGCAGCGCATGTAGGCGCGGCTGAGCCGCTCCAGTTCGCCTGGCGACAACTCGCGGGGATCGCACACGACGCCGCCTTTGCCGCCGCCGAGGGGAATATCCACGACGGCCGTTTTCCACGTCATCCAGGCGGCCAGGGCGCGCACCGTATCAATGGTTTCTTCCCAATGGAAGCGCAACCCTCCTTTGGCCGGACCACGGGCATCGTTATATTGCACCCGATACCCATGAAAGATGCGGGTACGGCCGTCATCCATCTTCACAGGGATCGTAAAATGAAATTCACGCATGGGTTCGCGCAAGAAAGCGTGCATGTCGGGGTCAAGTTGCAGTATACGGGCAGCTTCGTCCAATTGCGCCTGGGCGATAGCAAAAGGATTCAAATTCTCGTTCATGGGCAGGCTCCTTTTGACTTGGTTCGGCTGCGTTGGGGGGATCGGTTATTGGCCTTGTTTGACACAGCAAACATAGCGCCAGAGTAATTGCATTGTACAAAATCATCCCCCCCCGCGTATACTGACAAATGTCATTATCGCTTCCCAATCTATAACCGCTTTGGTAAACTTCTGCCGATAACCGTATTCCACGATTGATGTTTGGCATGATCGCGGACGGATAACGACTGACAAATCAGCAAAAGGAACCTATGATCCAACAACTCATCCCGGCATTCATCATCAGCAGCGGCATCACTTCGCTGGCCTATTGGCGAAAATCTCTCTCCAGGTCGGGCGTTTTGGGCGGCTTGCTCGTGGGCACGCTGACGCTTGGCTTGGGCGGCTGGTCCTGGGCGCTGCTGTTGGGCATTTTTTTTGTCAGTTCCAGCCTGCTCTCTCATTTTAAGGAAGGAGAAAAGCGGGAAGCGGCCGAAAAATTTGAGAAAGGGCATCAGCGTGATTTTGCCCAGGCGATGGCGAATGGTGGGCTGGGGGCGCTGATAGCCCTGGCGAACGCCCTGATTCCCTCACCGGCCTGGTTTTATTTATTCACCGGGGTGATGGCGACTGTGACGGCCGATACCTGGGCGACTGAGTTGGGTACGCTCAGCAAAACGCCACCCAGGCTGGTTACAACCGGTAAAGTGGTAGAAGTAGGCACGTCGGGCGGTGTATCTTTGCTGGGCACGGCCGTTTCCACCATTGGCGGGCTGCTTATCGGTCTGGCGGCGGGGCTGTTTGGACAGCGCAAAGCCATCTGGCAGTTGGCGCTTATTGGGGCGCTGAGCGGCCTGGCCGGTTCGTTGTTCGACAGTTTGCTGGGCGCCACCGTCCAGCGCATTTATTACTGCGATCAATGCCAGAAAGACACCGAGCGCAAACTGCACCGCTGCGGCCAGGAAACCCGGCCCATTCGTGGGTATGCCTGGCTGAACAATGACATCGTGAACCTGTTGTCTTCGGTGCTGGGCGGGTTAACGGCCGTTGCCCTCTGGCTGTTGTTCCGCCGACGCAAAGTAACATGAAAAAAGAACGTTGTCCCCTCGGTTTTTCCCTGCGCCACATCCTCAAGGCCAGCAATCGGGCTATCACCCGAATGGCCTGGTCGCCAGACGGCCGTTTCCTGGCCTCGGCCTCCTACGACCAGACAGTGCGCCTGTGGGATACCAACACCGGCAAAGAAATACGCGAGATTGTGGGTTACAGCGGCTCTGTGTTTACCGTTGTCGTCACGCCAGACAATCGGCAAATCATCTCGGCCTCCAAA
>CALFEW010000649.1 GCA_937958365.1 uncultured Chloroflexota bacterium
CTGGGAGAAATTGGTGCCGCCATACGATGTGCGTCCCATTCTGGATTCACCATCCGATTCAATCACGGAAGTTGATTTACAAGCGAACTGGGTACAAGAATTCACTCCCGCCGATTTGGATGAGATGTTGACTTTCATCCTCAACAAAAAAGGCGGAGGTAGGAAGAGTGATGTTCCGGATGAAGCGCGCTTCCGGGCCGTTCGAGACTGGATATTGATGCAGATGAAAGGCACTTCGGTACGACTACAAGATTTCCTGGATGAGCGATTTGGGTACCATGCAAATGGAGAACCAATGGTGCCTAGAGATACCTTTTACGGCTGGTATAAGAAATTCAAGAAAATGCTCATCGAGTACAAATCCGTTAAACAAGATTGAGCATTCATCGTTTAATCCCCCCGACTTTTTATCAACCCTCAGCACGCTGGGGGTTTGTGTGTATTCCTTTATCCTGTTGGGGTGTAAGCCGAAGCAGCCAACTCAGATTGCTTTTGTCTGTCAACCAGACTGCTCTCAGGGAAAAAATCGCAGAATGCTATAACACAGCAAGAGTTTTGGTAACGCCGAGCAGCCCAAACAGGACATTCAACACAATTCCAACACGCCAAATAACACGATAACCATAGACCTGACCGTTAAAAGAGCCGCCGTTACGCGGCTCTTTTTTATTTCCCCGCCGCGGAAAGGAGACTATGGCAAAAGTGATTGTCTACCTGCGCGAATACGAAATGCAAGCCCTGAACCAGCTTGCCCAGAAAGAGTATCGCGCGCCGAAAGCGCAGGCGGCGTTGATGTTACGCACTGAACTGGAACGTTTAGGAATGCTTGAAAACCTTCCGCAATCCAACAAGGCCCTGGAGGCGCATGACAATGTCCAGCACACCTCCTGAAACAACGAAAACATTTACACCTGAACAACGCCTACGGTTGGGACAGGTGTATGCCATGATCCTGCGCTGGAATCGCGAAGATGACTTGCAGGCGCAACAAGCCGGCCAGGCCGTCTTCCCGGTTAGCGGTTTGGAACCTCGCGCAGTGCTTGCTGAGATTTCCGGTCAGGAGAAATAGCCATGTTAATCATCATTCTTATGGCTCTTCTTGGGCTCGCGGCGATAGCAGCCGGCGCTCTTACTATATTGCTCGTGCTCTAGGGTAAATCCCATGTCCACCAAAATCATAAGCGTTACCAATCAAAAAGGCGGGGTCGGCAAGACCACCACCGCCGTTTCGCTGGCCCACGGGCTGGCGCGTAAAGGGAAACAGGTACTGCTGGTTGACCTTGACCCACAGGGGCAGTCGGCGACAGCCCTGGGACGAAACCCGGCGATGGGCGTGTTCTACCTGCTGACGATGGGCACGACACCGCCTGAGACGGCATTCATCAAATCGTTGATCCAGCCCACAGCGCGCGATGGCATGTGGTTGATGCCCGGCGACCAGCAAACGATGGCAGCCCAGACCGTTTTGAATGCGCAGGACAGGCCGGTCTCGTGTATCCGGGACTCTATTGCCCGCCTAGTTTCCCCTGATTTGCATTACATCGTATTCGACACTGCGCCATCGGTGGGCGGCATCCAGGAGCGGGCCGTGTGGG
>CALFEW010000650.1 GCA_937958365.1 uncultured Chloroflexota bacterium
GGCGGCCGTCGCCGCCCGCTGCGCCGGTGAACAGGACGCCTACTGGCAAATGCACGAAGTGTTGTTTGCCACACAGGCGGATTGGGTGCAAGACGCCGCCGCAGCCGACCATTTTAAGACGCTGGCTGCCGACCTGAGTCTGGACGAGGCAGCGTTTGCCGAGTGCCTGACCAGCGGCGAGTTTGATGCGGCGATTCAAACGGCCGTAGACGAGGGACGCAGCGTCGCCGTCGGGGCGCTGCCTTACTTCTTCTTCCAGGGCTACCCACTCAGCGGCGCTGAACCGAACAGCATCGAACTGGCTTTGGGCCTGCCGATGAACGTGCCGATTGAAGGCGCTTACCGCATTGGCGACCCCGACGCCCCGATCACCATCGTCGAATTCACGGATTTCCAATGTCCGTACTGCGAACGCCATTTCACCCAGACCTTCCCGTCTTTACTGGCGAATTTCATCGAAACGGGCAAAGTGCAATACGTGTTTAAAGATTTCCCGCTGACCAGCATTCATCCGCAGGCGCTGCTGGCGGCCGAGGCGGCGCGCTGCGCCGGGGCGCAAGAGGCTTACGTGGACATGCACGATGCCTTGTTTGTCAACCAGGCCCAGTGGAGCGGGCAGGCCAACGCGGCGGATCTGTTTGTGGGGTATGCCACTGAACTGGGCCTGGACGCCGAGACGTTCCGCGCCTGTCTGGAGAGCGGGGAAATGGAAACGGCCGTACTCGCCGATCTGGCCGAAGGATCGAGCTTTGGCGTCAGCGGCACGCCCGCCTTCTTCATCAACGGCTTCCTGGTCTCCGGGGCGCTGCCCTACGAAAGCTTTGAACAAGGGCTGAATGGGCTGCTGGCGGAATTAGGCCAATAACAGGACTGGGGAAGTGAGTGACGCCAACGAGCAAAGATCGTGCGCCGCGCAACCGCACCATCACGCTGACTGACGAGGAGCAAGGGCTGTATGCCAGCCGGTGTTTACGGCTGGATGGCCCCACGCCGTTGGAAGCCATCGTCAACCGCACCATCCAGCAGGACTTGTTTGCCCTGCTGGATTGGCTGCCGGTCGCTTCGGTGGATTTGCTGTTTGCCGATCCGCCTTATAACCTGAGCAAATCGTTTAACGGACGGCCGTTCACTCCCCTCTCCCTCACCGACTACGAAGCCTGGCTGACGACCTGGCTGCTGCCCCTGAAACGTGTCCTGAAACCGACAGCTTCGCTGTACGTGTGCGGCGATTGGCGCTCGGCGGCAGCCATCCAACGGGTGTTGGCAAGTCATTTTGTGGTACGCAACCGCATCACCTGGGAACGAGAAAAAGGGCGCGGGGCGCAGCAGAACTGGAAAAATTGCGCCGAAGACATCTGGTTCGCCACCAACGGCGACGAATACACCTTTAACGTGGACGCCGTGAAGCTGAAGCGGCGGGTGCTGGCCCCCTACACCCACGCCGATGGACAGCCAAAAGATTGGCAGGAGGGTGAAAACGGCCGTTTCCGCCTGACCCACCCCGCCAATATCTGGACCGACCTCACCGTGCCGTTCTGGTCTATGCCCGAAAACACCGACCATCCCACACAAAAGCCGGAAAAGCTGCTGGCAAAAATCATCCTGGCAAGTTCCAACCCCGGCGACGTGGTGCTGGACCCATTTCTCGGTTCCGGGACCACCTCTGTGGTGGCCCGCAAGCTGG
This sequence comes from uncultured Chloroflexota bacterium, assembly GCA_937958365.1. GTDB lineage: Bacteria > Chloroflexota > Anaerolineae > Promineifilales > Promineifilaceae > Leptovillus. Next base: position 1,685 of record CALFEW010000650.1, read on the forward strand.
ATCGGCGCTACGTGGGCGTGGAAATTGACGCTACCTTCGCCTGCCTGGCCGAAAAGCGGCTGGCCCTGGCCGATCAGGACCGGCACATTCAAGGCTACACCGACGGCTTCTTTTGGGAGCGCAACAGCGGCAACCCCTGAGCGCCGTCAGCCAACCGCCCGATACATTCGCCATGACCCAAACCCGCGCTTCCCTGTTTTTCCTTCTCCACCACCTGACGATTGAACTCAGCAGCCCGGACGAGGCGATTTTGGAACAGTGGGCCTATTTGCTGGCCGGGTGGCTGGCTGCCGATGGCGCGGCCGCCAATCCGCCGGACATTCGCCTGGAACTCAGCCTGCGCGACCATCTACCGCCACGGCCGTCTACACCACCGCTTTTCACCGACCAGGACGCCCAGTCCAATGTACCGGCCATTCTGACGGTTTATCCGCAAGCGCAGGAGCGGGTGTCTTTGCATTTTCACGGGGCAGGGTTGGTGAGTGTGCCGCTGACGGCCGTTTCCCCTGGCGAGCCACTCACGGCCGTTGGGGTGGTGACGCCGGAATCGTTTGGCAACGGCCGTTTCGAGGACGTTACTTTCACCAGTCTGGCCCCTCTGCTGCGGCGGCACGGCTTCTTTTTGCTGCACGCCTTCGCCGCCGCCAGAGAGGGCCGGGCCGCGCTGCTGGTCGGCGCGTCCGGCAGCGGCAAAACGACGACCGGACTGAGTTTGCTGCTGAGTGATTGGGAACTGCTTAGCAACGACGTGGTGCTTTTGCAAATGCGCCCGGATGGCGTCTACGCCCTGGCGATGCCGGATATGTTGAGCATACGGCCGTTTACCCTGGACCTGCTGCCGGCGTTGGCGTCTCGCCTCAATCTGACGCCTGCCGGACAACCTGTTGCTCTGAGCGCTTTTGCCCTGACAAACGGCCGTTGGGCGCTGCCTGCGCCGGTAACGGCCGTTTATTTCCCCCAAATTACCGATCAACCCGCCAGGCTTTCGCCGCTGAATCGGGCTGTTTGTCTGGCGCATCTGCTAGAACAAAGCGTGGATCAGTGGGATACGGCCGTCTTCGCCGACCACATGACGCTTCTGCACACCCTCAGCCAACAAGCCGCCGCCTACACCCTTCACCTGGGACCAGACGTCGAACGCCTGAGCCATCTGATTAGCGCCTGATTCGCATCATCCAGATAAAAAATCCGCGCTCATCCGCCGCATCCGCAGAAAATTCGCGTCCAATTCCTAACCTGGATAAGCCAGAACCTAAGCGGGTTATCAAAGATTGCGCAGATTACGCAGATGTTCATCTTCAATCTGTGAAATCTGTGACACCATGCTTGCTCACTTTGCAAACAGCTAGCTTGTAAGGTACTAATTCAGGATCAGCGAAGCAATCATGGCGTCCAGTTTGCGCAGGTCGGCGTACCACTCAGAAGGGGAAAGGCCGTTCAACAAATCCCTGGTATCCTGCAAATAAGCGTCATAGGTATTCGGGTTGGTGGCTTGCGCCTTCACGTCGTCCGGGGCCTCTTCAAAGGTGTTGGGCAAGGCGTCTGTGCCCACCGGCCAGATAAGGGACACATAATACCTGCCATCCGCGCTCAATCCCTGGTAATAATAGGCCGTCGTTTCGTTGGTCCAGGGGCCAATGGCCTGGCGGTTGGGCGTATCGGCGATGTAACGCACACCGGCGGCCTGCCTGAAGTTCAGGTCGGCGAATTGGACCCAACGGTCCATGAAACTCAACGGCGGCGGCAACAGGGGCATGGGATTTTGCGGCGCGTTGGCACGGCCGTTCGCCTCATCAATCAGCGCTTGCAACCGTTCCACTTCGACAATCGCCACGTTTCCGGCCAGGTCCTGGTACCTTTCTACCGGGAAAATGTAGAGGCGACGGCCGTTATTTGCCAGCACTTCCTGTACATCCTCGCCACCAAACGTCACCAAAATGTGGGCCGGCATACCTTCGCTGCCCGAACCCGGGACGGCCTGCCAGGCAAAGGATTGGGCCAGACCTTGCAAATCCAGGGAGATGTGGGTTGCGGCAATTTCCGCGCTCGTCACATCTTGCTCAGCTTTAAAATCCACAGCAGGGTCCACACCGTCGCCGGTGGCCGAGTCCTGTGTGGCGGCGCGGAAACGCATCGTGCCGCTGTCATATTGCAAATCCATCATCAAGTCATCGCCATCCCTAAACCAGATGGCGGCAGCGCTGAGGTAGCGCACAAAATCGTCGGCCAGCGAATCGGCCGGACAGGCAGCCGCCGTCAGTGGACCGGGTTCCAGGGTGACGCCGCCACCATCCAGCGCGAAGGTTCCACTGCCCGTGTTGCAATCAGCCTGCATGAAGAAACGGCCGTCTGCTCCCAGGGTTATCTGGTAACGATCCGGCTCGTCTATCTCTTCCGGTCCGGTCGCCGGATTGGTAAAACCAACCCATTCCCAAACCACGTCCACGATTTCCGCCGTCGCCAGTTCGGTTGTTGGCGTAGTTTCTAATGGCGTGGCTGTTGGTCTTACGGCCGTAGCCGTCGGCGTAGCGGCAGGCACGGCCGTTGGTATTGGCGTCATGGTGGCGGTTGGTCGCAATGTGTCCGTTGGTTGGGCAACGGCCGTTGGCTCTGGCGGCGTTTGGGTTGGGATGGGTGGCAAAGTCGGCGCGGCTTGCTCCTGGCAGGCTACCGCCATCAACCACCACATGCCCAGAATCAGCCAGGTAAAATACGTCTTATCCATCAATTTCTTCATGTTTCGTCTTGTTTGCCCACGAAATAATTGCTCTTACGGAACCTGGTTCCTGCACGACCCCATTATCCGTATTCGGTATTCCGTATTCGGTATTCCGTAGGACGCTACATCTGGCAAACGCCAGCGGATTACGGATTACGGGTTACGGATTACGGATTACAGGTTACGGGTATTATCTTATCCATCGTTTGTGGGAAAACAACCCATTTCTGCCCTCTTGACACAACTTTTTGAATCTGTCATACTTTCATCAACTGGTCAGACCACTTACCAGTAATCGCAAAACGCCTGGACAAACAGATCATGAACCATTGGGCCGCACCCCAAAAACCAAACGGCTACGCCGAACAATCCCTGGTAGAAGCAATTCTCGACGGCACTTTCCCGGCGGGCTCTACGCTTCCGGGTGAGCGCACCCTGGCCGAACAGTTGGGCGTCACCCGCCCCACCCTGCGCGAAGCCATCCAACGACTGTCCCGCGACGGTTGGCTGACCGTGCAGCAGGGCAAATCCACCATCGTGAACAATTTCTGGCAAGACGGCGGCCTCAACGTTCTGGAAGCGCTGGTTGCTTACCCGGACCACCTGCCCCGCGGCTTCGTCACCAGTTTGCTGGAGGTGCGCCTGAATCTGGCTCCGGCTTACACGCGGGCGGCCGTCGGCCATGCGCCCACGGCCGTTGCCGACTTTTTGGCTGATTATGCAACGCTGGCGGACGAAACGGCCGTCTACGCCGCCTACGATTGGCAGTTGCACCGCCACCTCACCATTCAGTCCGGCAACGCCATTTACACCCTCATATTAAACGGCTTCACCGGTTTCTATGAACAACTGGCCCAGGTGTACTTCACCAGCGCCGAGTCTCGCGCCCGGTCCCGCGCTTTTTACGCCGACCTGTACGCCGCCGCCCAACAAGCCGACGCCGACCGCGCCGAAGCGCTGACCCGCAGCACCATGGCCGAAAGCATCCAGCTCTGGCAGGCCGCGCGAGCGCAGGCCAAAGAATAAAGAATTGGACGCGGATGGACGCGGATTTTTTGATTTCATCCGCGCAAATCCGGGTCCTATTAAAGGAGTATTCAGGATGAGACGATGGAATGGGTGGGGTGATACCACCACGGATTATCCTTTACCGGCTACGGCCGTTACATTTCTCACCGATCTTGTTGGGCCGGGCGCGCCGCAGCCAGACGCGCCGCTGGCCGACGTAGCCGCCAGCGTGCCGCCATCACGCCTGGCCGCCCATCGCCTGATCAACCAGGAGCCAGAAGTGCGCCTGCGCCACGCCTGCGGCCAGAGTTTGCCGGATTGGGTCGCGATGCGTTACGGCCGTTTCCCGGCCTTTCCCGACGGCGTCGCCTTCCCCACCGTAGACGCCGAAGTGCGCGAACTGATCCAATTTGCCATCGAAACCGACGCCCGGCTCATCCCATACGGTGGCGGGACCAGCGTCGTCGGCCACATCAACCCGCAGCCGGGCGACGCGCCGGTGTTGACGGTGGACATGAGCCGGCTGAACCAACTGCGCCACTTCGACCGCCACAGCTTGCTGGCGACCTTTGGCGCAGGCACGTCAGGGCCAGACATCGAGGCGCAGCTTCGCGCCCACGGCTGCACGCTGGGCCATTACCCGCAATCGTTTGAATTGTCGTCGCTGGGCGGTTGGGTGGTGACGCGCTCCAGCGGGCAGCAGTCACGGGGCTACGGCCGTATCGAAGACCTGTTCGCCGGCGGCGTGCTGGAATCGCCGGCCGGAAGCTGGCAACTGCCGCCCCATCCCGCCTCGGCCGCCGGGCCGGATTTGCGCCAGTTGGTGCTTGGCTCCGAAGGGCGGCTGGGCATCCTGACGGAAGCCACTGTGCGCGCCCGGCCGCTGCCGGAAAGCGAAGAATTTCACGCCATCTTTTTTCCCAATTTTGCCCGTGGGCAAACGGCCGTGCGCCAGATTGTCCAGGCGGGGGCGCCGGTTTCCATGCTGCGGCTGAGTACGGCCGTGGAAACCACCACCACCCTGGCCCTGGCCGGTCACGAGCGGCTCATCGGTGGGCTGGAAAAACTGCTGGCTTTGCGCAAAGTAGACGAAGGCAAAGCGATGCTGATGCTGGGGGCGACGGGCAGCAGCGCCCTGGTGAAGATGGCGCGCAAAGCGGCCATCGAAGCAGCCAATGAATATGGCGGCGTCCACGTGGGGCAAACTTTTGGCAAGCAGTGGGTGAAAGGACGCTTTCACACGCCTTATTTGCGCAATACCTTGTGGACGATGGGCTACGCGGTGGATACGCTGGAAACGGCCGTGCCCTGGTCCGACGTAGACAAAACCCTGGCCGACATCGAAACTGCGCTGCACACCGCCCTGACCGACGAGGGCGAAAAGGTCCACGTTTTCACCCACCTGTCGCACGTCTATACGACGGGGGCCAGCATCTACACGACGTTTTTATTCCGGCTGGACGCCGACCCGGATGTGGTGTTGGCGCGGTGGCGGAAATTGAAGGTGGCGGCTTCAACGGCCGTGGTCGCCAACCAGGGAACCATCAGCCACCAGCACGGCGTCGGCGTGGACCATGCGGCGTATCTGCCAGCGGAGAAAGGCGAACTCGGCATCGCCGTCCTGCAAGACGCCTTGCGCCGCTTCGATCCCTACGGCGTGATGAATCCTGGAAAGTTGGTGGGGTAAGAGATGGGACGCGGATGAACGCAGATTAGATGGATTTACGCGGATAAAACCAAAAAAATCCGCCGCA
>CALFEW010000651.1 GCA_937958365.1 uncultured Chloroflexota bacterium
CTTGGCAGAGTGGCTTGGCAGAATGGCTTGGCAATGGTCTGTAAGCTGGGTGTGGAAATGGTGAACGGCCGTTGCCGCAATTCGACGCCAACCGGTGAGCCTGTTATAATGCTCGTTTGGTTTTTCCTGGGACCAGATTTTGCCATGTAACGGTCCCTTAAAGAATTAGATTAATCTGAAGAGGTAGTGGACATGCAAACGTGGGCCCCCTATTTGGGAGTGATTGAAATCATATTGGCGGTTGTGTTGACGGTTTTGGTGTTGTTGCAGACAAAGGGCGGCGGCCTGGGTAGTTTCATGGGCGGCGGCGATTCTGGTGGCAGTTTCCGCACGCGCCGTGGCGTCGAAGCAACTTTGCATCAGGTGACAATTGCCGTTTCCGTTTTATTTTTTATCAACACGGTTTTGGCGTTCCTGGCCTGGGGACAATTCGTCTAATTGCCGGCGCTGTTGTCAGCGTTTTAGCCTGGAAACGTGAAACCCAAACGCTTGTTTCTGGCGTTTTGGTTTCACGTTTTATTGTGCGATGAAAATCAATCTTCGGTGGCAGGTATTGCTGGCGGTTGTCGCCTTTGCCCTGGTCATCGCGTTGTTGTCTTTCCAGGTGCAGTCGGCCAGTTTTTGCTCGGTTCGGGTTCCGGCAGCCGGGGGCGCTTTTGTGGAAGGCATCGTTGGCGCGCCACAAAGCCTCAATCCTCTGTTAAGCGATGCGTATCCCGTTGATAGTGAACTAACCAGCCTGATTTTTGACGGCCTGACGCGCTATGACGCATCGGGTGTGCTGGTTCCGGTGTTGGCCGAAAGCTGGCAGGTGGGCGAGGATGGCCTGTCGGTGCGCTTCACTTTACGCGATGATATTTTTTGGCATGATGGGGAGCCGGTCACGGCCGTTGACGTTGTGTACACCTACAGCCTGCTCCAGGACGAAGCTTTCCCCGGTTCTTCAGCTTTGGCGCAGCTTTGGCGCGCCGTCACCATCCAGCAAATTGACGAGCGCACGGTGGAATTTGTTTTACCGGAGCCTTACTCCCCCTTTTTGGATGCCACGACCACCGGCATTTTGCCCGCCCACTTATTGGCCGATGTGACGGCGGCGGACCTGTCGGAGGCAGCTTTTAACCTGGCCCCG
>CALFEW010000652.1 GCA_937958365.1 uncultured Chloroflexota bacterium
CGTGACAAAGTGAGCAAATGGTCCAACACGCCGCCCAAAACCCGCTGACGCGCCGAAACCTGCCCATTCCAACCGATGACTACCTCGGTAATCATCAATTCCGTGATGGCGCGCGCGATGCCCGTCGCCACGTTCAGGTCCACACGCGAGACAACTTGCACGGCCGTTTCCGTCGCCGACGCATGGGTAATCGCCTTGTCCAAAATTTTCAGATTCGTCGCCACCTGTTCCCGCGCATTGGTGTCATCCCGCACCACCATCAACGGAAAAACCGGCTCCGATGATTGCGGATTCTTAATCATAATCGCCACATCTAACAACTGCTCAATGGTCGCCGGGTGCGCAATCGGGATCAAAATGCGCTCAGGCACTTCGCTCAGGTCAGGTCTGCGCTTACTCTCCGTAATTGCCAGCCGCCGCCCGGCCGATTCCACCACAAACGAGCTGATAAAACAGGTGACCAAAATCATCAAAATCGTGCCGTTCAAGACGTTCTCATTAAGCAGCCCCAGGTTATACCCCACCAATACGGCCGCCAACGTCGCCGCCGCCTGCGCATTGCTCAGGCCAAACATCACCTGCCGCTCATCCCGCGAATAACCAAACACCTTTTGCGTCGCCCAGGCCGCCGCATACTTAGCGCCCGTCGCCACCACAATCATCACCAGCGCGACAAACAGCGCCTCCGTACCCTGAAACAGCACGCGCAAATCCACCAGCATGCCCACGCTCATCAAAAAGAACGGGATGAACAGAGTATTGCCCACAAATTCAATCCGGTTCATCAGCGGCGACGTATGGGGAACCAGGCGGTTCAGCGCCAACCCGGCGAGAAACGCGCCAATAATCGCCTCCACCCCGGCCAACTCCGCCAAAAATGCCGAGGCAAACACCATCGCCAGGATAAAAATGTACTGCGAACCGCCATCCCCTTGCCCATAGCGGAAAAACCAACCGCTGACTCTAGGCACCAAGAGCAGCACAATCACCAGAAAGATGGCAAAAGAGATGCCCAAACGCAGCCAGAAAGCGGCGTTTAATTCGCCATTGGTCGAGCCGGTAATCACCGCCAAAACCAACAGGGCCAGCGTGTCGGTGATCATCGTGCCGCCAACAGTCACCGTAATGGCCTCATTGCCGGTGATGCCCAGACGGCTGGCAATGGGATAAGCCAGCAGCGTGTGCGAGGCAAACATGCTGGCCAACAAAATGGACGACGCCCAGCCAAACCCCAACACGTAATATCCCACCAACGTGCCTACCGTCTGCGGGATCAAAAAGGTGAACGCGCCAAAAACCAGGCTGCGGTTGCGGTTTTTCTGGAAATCATTCAAGTCAATTTCCAATCCGGCCAGGAACATGATGTACAACAGTCCGACCGTACCAAACAGGACAATACTGGCGTCGCGCAGCAGCAAGTTCAGGCCGTTAGGTCCCACAATTATGCCGGCCACAATCAGGCCAATCAGGCCGGGGATGCGCAGCCGTTTCATAATCATGGGCGCCAACAAGATAATAAATAAAACGAGAGAAAAAATCAGAACGGGGTCTTCAATCGGTAGAGATAAGTGATTCATGGTGTTTTCCTGGTAAATGCAGCAGCGATTGCGGGCAAAACGGCCGTCACTACGCCATCGGTTTATTTCTGCCTGGTTGAGCGTTTTCTGGAGGAACGTGAAGGGCGATGAGACATTATTCATCGTCCCTTGTTGGTTTTACCAGAATTTGCGCCATTTGGGTAGCAGCGGCGCATCGTTCTCACAGGGTAGTAACTCCCAAAGAACCGTCCAAGATTTCACCACACGGCCGTCGTGGTGTATAGTTGTCCCCCAAAATCCAAACCTGCGAGTGAACCCCATGAACCAACAAATCCCCCCAGACCTGTCGCCCTTTTTTAACCCTCAGGGCATCGTCCTCTTTGGCGCATCGCCCAATCCCACCAAGCTGGGCTTCGGCCTGGCGCGCAATCTGGTGCAGAGCGGCTATCGCGGCGCGATTCATTTTGTCAATCCGCACGGCGGTACGCTGCTAGATCGCCCCGTTTACCGCCACCTGGCCGACGTACCCGACCCGGCCGATCTGGCCGTGCTGCTGCTGCCCGCCGCAATGGCCCCAGAAACGCTGGCGGCCTGTGGGCAGCGCGGCATTCGCGCCGCCATCCTGGCCTCCGGCGGCTTCCGCGAAACCAACGAAGCGGGGGCGCGCCTGGAAGAAACGTGCCTGGAGATTGCCCGCCGCTACGACATGCGCCTCATCGGTCCCAACTGCATTGGCCTGATCAACACCCATCTGCCCCTGGACACCACCTTTCTGCCGCCACCCGGCCCCACGCCGGGCGACATCGCCTTCATCAGCCATTCCGGGGCGATTTGCGCGGCCGTGATTGACTGGTCACGCGGGCAGGGATTTGGGCTGTCGCAGCTCATCAGCCTGGGCAATCAGGCCGACGTGACCGAGACCGACGTGCTTGTCCCCGTCGCCGCCGACCCTCACACACGGGTGATGACGCTGTACATGGAAGGAGTGGGCAACGGCCGTCGCTTTGTGCAGCAAGCCGCGCAAGTCAGCCGGGAAAAGCCCATTGTCGCCCTGAAGGTGGGGCGTTTTGCCGCCGGACAGCGGGCCGCTGCCTCGCACACCGGGGCGCTGGCCGGCAGCGAATCCGCCTTCGACGCCGCCTTTCGCCGCGCCGGCGTCATTCGCGCCGACAGCAGCGAAGCGCAGTTTGATTGGGCGCGGGCGTTGGCCTGGTGTCCGCTGCCGCAAGGCCCCAACGTCGCCATCCTCACCAACGCTGGTGGCCCCGGCGTCACCGCCGCCGATGCTCTGGAAGCGGAAGGGCTGCAACTTGCCTCCCTCAGCGAACCAACCATCGGCCAACTACAAGCCATTCTGCCCCCTTTTGCCAGCCTGCACAACCCGGTAGACATGCTCGCCAGCGCTTCGCCAGAGCAGTACGCCGACTCGCTGCGCCTCCTGCTGGCCGATCCGGGGGTGGACAGCGTGCTGATTGTGCTGCCGCCGCCGCCCATGTACGCCACCGGCGCCGTCGCCCGTGCGCTGATCCCGGTTATTTACGCCACCAACAAGCCGGTGGTGGTGGCCTTAATGGGCGACCGGCTCATCCTGGAGGCTGTAGAGCATTTTCGCGCCGCCCGCGTGCCGGAATATCGCTTCCCGGAACGGGCGGCCAGCGCGTTGGCCGTGCTGGCGCGCCGTGCCACATTTCTGGCGCAAGAAGCCCAGTCGCCCATCATGTTTGCCGACGTGCAGCCAGAGAGTGTGCGCGCCATCCT
>CALFEW010000653.1 GCA_937958365.1 uncultured Chloroflexota bacterium
ATGGGGGGCGGCGTAGCGCACCAGGGCGGCCGGCAAGCCGGGATGGAAGCCGCCATCGGTGACAAAGCAGCAGCCAGCGGCGGCAATTTGAGCGGCATGTTGTTGGAGAACGGCCGTTTTCTCCTTCGCGTAAATCACGTCCAGATAATCCACTCGCGCCGCCAGCGCCGCCTGAACCACGTTGGCCGTCTGGTCGGCGGTGGACGAAGCGACGACCAAAACGTCTACGCCGGACAGGGCGGCGCGCAGCGAAGCCGGGTCGGCGGCGTCGGCGCGGCGAGCCAGAACGCGCTCTGCGCCGAATTGGGCGTTCAGGCGAGCGGCAAAAGCCTGAGCGCGGGCCAGATTGCGCCCGGCGACGATGAGTTGGGCGTCGGTTTCACGGAGCAGAAGTTCGGTTAACGGCCGTCCCGTGTTGCCATAACCGCCAAGAATGAGAATGATTTTTGTGTTCATAGACCATCCGATTCCTCTGATAAAAGACAACGGGCCACCCAGGCCGCGTCCATACGTTCCAGGCGCTTCTTCTTGAGGTTTTCGCGCATAATCCAGCGCACGTCTTTGTCGGCGCTGGCGAGCCACTTTTCCAGCAATGGTTTCCCGGCGGTTGGGTTGGCAGCGATGGCCACACTCCAGCAGTAGGCCAGTCCCTTACGCAAAGCCTGAAAGGCATCGGCGCGGCGGTCGGTTTGGGCGGGGATGGTGGCAGTGATGGCGTCGAGAAGGTGGAGAACGGCCGTAACCTCATCCGGGCGTCTCAGCAAGGCCGGTTCGCACAATCCGGCGGCGGCGGCGCGCTGTTCCCAGGGTGTTCCCCGCGCCCAATCCTCCAGAGCGACAAGCAAACCAGGCAAGTCGGCCATGCCGACGCGCTGCAAAGCCATGGCGACGGCTTCACGCACGCGCCAGCGCCCATCGGCGGCAAAGGGGCGCAAATCGTCCAGGTTGGCCGCGCCTTCGCTTATCAATCGGCCCAGGCCCAACACGCCGACGAAGGCGAGAAATTCGTGCGGTGTGTTGACGGGCGCCTGGCGGGCGTCTATTTGCCGGTAGCGGTGAAGCAAGGGCGCATCGGCCAGATCCGCGGCGGCGTGGGCCAGTTCCAGGTTGCCACGCGGGCCGGGAAGATTGGAGTTGACGAGGAGATAGGCGTCCCAGTCGGAAACGGCCGTTAACGCCTGCCGGTAATCATCTATTTTGCTCATGGTTCACCAACAATCAGGCGTCAGGCGCGGTTTCAGAGGCCTGGCCTAACAATTTATCCAGGTCTTTGGGCAGGAGGTAGTGATAGGCGAGCAAACGGCCGTTATACACAATGCCAAACACGCCATAGGCCGTCGGCGACTGGGCCTGTACCGCCTGACTGCTGGTCAACTCCACCGAGCGGGCGGTGATGCCGCGTTCTTGGGCGGCTGTGACCACTTGTCGGGCGGCGTCTTCGATGTAGGGGCATTGGTCGGTGCGGAAAATAGTCAGGCCGTCGCCCCATTGCGCCTGACGGGCGGCCCAATCGGTGGGGAAGGCAGGGTTGGGCGCGCCGTTGAATTTGTGGACGAGCAGGTCGAAGGAAGGTGGGGCGGCGTCTACGGCCGTAAACCCCTGCCGCAAAAAGATCTCTTTGTCGGCCAGCCAGACGCGGCTGCTGCTGACCATCGCCACCCCGGCCAGCCCTTGCTGCCGGGCGTCTTCCAGACAGAGGTCAATCAGGCGTGCGCCATACCCTTTGCCTTTGCCCGTGCCCACCACCCACAGACAATGGATGAGCATGTAGCCGGGCGCGTGGACGGCGCGCCAGCCGTATTCGCCGGGGATGTATTCGATGAAGCCGACGGAACGGCCGTCTTCCACCACCATCTTCATCTGCATCCCTTCGGCAAAGCGGGCGCGCAGCCAGGCCAGCTTGCGCTGATACCCTTCGGCCTTCTTTTTGCTTTTAAAGCAGAAGAAGCCGTGTTGAGTGATATTAACGGGGTCGAAGTTGATAATTTCTACTTGCTGGCTCATGATTGCTCCTCCATTCCCAGATTGACCTGACCTGAACAGGCCAGAATCAAGAAGTTTTCGACAGATTTCACAGATGACACAGAATCCCTATGTTTGCGGATTTATGAATGGCACGCGGATAAACTGGTAAAAAATCTGCGTTTATCCGCCGCATCCGTGAAAATCCGCGTCCCATTTCTTAAAAGTGCAAAGGTAGCGAGATTCTTAATCGGTGAAATCCGGGTCATCTGCGGACTAAATTCTTGCACACAGACGGATGACGGTTCACGCTTTTCCGGCTACCGGCTACCGGCTACCGGCTGCCGCAGCACGGTTTTTAGCTTTTCCGGGGCGACGCGGCGTGGGTCGCTGAGGTAGATTTCGTGATGACGGCCGTTAAAAACCAACCCATTGGCCGGCATAAACTCGTGGTGCAGTTTGTGCAGCGTCGGCGTTTCGTCGTCATAAGAGCCGGTGTGCATGATCTGAACAGACAACCCTTCGTGGTAGCTTTCCAGGCGTAATTGGCCCAGGGCGGGCAGCGCTTTTTGTTTCTGGACAACGGCCGTTGCCTCAGCAAACATCACCGGCGTCAGCCAATCCGGCTGCATGATCATCATCGTCCAATCCCACTGGCTTTTGTCGCGTTCGGTGGTGAAGGTATCCATGTCGTTGGCCCACCACAACCCTTCCAGCGGCATGACGGTGTAATCCTGCGCCAACTGCTGCTTGCTCATAAATTTGAGCTTGTAGGCGACGGCGTACAGCGCTTCCACGGCTTCCTGGTAAGCAACGGCCGTGTTCGGGTCGCCATGCCCATCAATCATCAGGAATTGCATGGCCGGCACATCTACGAGAGTGAACTGCCCGGCTGGTTGGTAGAGATGTTTGAGATCGCGCTTAAAGTCTATTTTGACCATGATCTTGTGGCTCCCCAGGCGCACGGCCGTAATGTCTGCGCCCTATTTTTAACGATATACACCAGTTTACACCAAAATCATGACGCCTTGTGTCATGATTTTTTCGGTGGGGCAAACAACTGGGCGAAGAGGCGGGCATTACCCTCGGCGGCGAATTGGCTGAAGGCGGCCGCCGATTCAACTTTGGCCAGAGCTTTTTTCTGCTCCAGATTCGCCACCAGCCAGCCAATGGCGACGAGCGCCCGGCGGTTGCGCTTGCGACGGAGGGGCAATTTGTTGGCAACGTGCAGCAAATAGGCCTGCTGCACGTTCAGGTCATTCAGGTCGCCCAGGCGGTTTTGCAAATGCTTGAGCTGCCGGATGAGCAGCCCCATCTCTTTGGGCGGAAACAGGCTGGCGAAAAATTCCATCAGGTAGCGCAATTTTTTGCATTCAATCCGTAGACTGTGCATCTGACCCTGCTGCTCTTGGGTCAGGATGGTCTGCCCGGCGCTGATTACCTGCTGATAACGTTTGTAAATGCGGCGGCGGGCCAGATCGAGGATGGGGGTGGCGGCTTTGCGGGGCACGGCCGTTTCCTGGCTCTGCGGCAGCGGCTCGGCCAAAAACGTTTCCCAATCGGCCACAATCTGCCGGTATTCGGCCGAACTCAAACCGGCGCGGACTTCTTGCAACGCCGCCGTTCGCTGTCGGCGCAAATATAAAAACAGCGGCTCGATCTCGTCGCGCAAAAAATCCGGCAGTTGGTTCTTGTAATCTTCCTCGGCCAGCAAATACACGTCCAGGTCACGCAGACGATTGGACACTTTGCCGATCACCTTGAACTCTTGCTTAAAACGGTTGATGTCTGTCGGCGGCAAAACCGCCTTGATCTGG
>CALFEW010000654.1 GCA_937958365.1 uncultured Chloroflexota bacterium
TCGGCCTGCTCATCTTAGGCCCACCTTTTTGGCAGAAAATCGCCAATATCCGATAACCAACCGGCAAACCCCTCTCCCCAACTCTCTCCCAAAGGGCGAGGGAGTCGTTTCCTTCCCCCATCGGGGGAGGGTTAGGGAGGGGGCTGTAACCTCAACTCGTCCTGGTGAGCGGCCCTGTGCCAGCATTCAGACGAGTTGTCCACTTCTCCGCTTTATCCACCAGCATGTTCCAGGCAACCGTGAAAATTGGCTTGCGATCATCCGGGTCCACGTAAATGTTCGCTTTTTTGTCTTCCATTGCCTGGCGATAAACCGCGATCATTTTTTCGGTGACACAAATGGTCTCAAAGGAATTGGCTTTTTCCACCGCTCCGGCGCGCAGGCGGTTGGCTAACGTCTCGTCGCAGAGAATGCGGTCCATACCGGCGGCTAAATCCTGGCTGCTGTTTTGCGTTAGCAGGCCATCTTTCTCATGTTCCACGATGTCCGACGTGCCGGTGGCGTCCACCGCTACGACCGGCAGGTCGGCGGCCATCGCTTCCATCGTCACCAATCCCTGGGTTTCAGTGATCGAAGCAAAGATAAAAAAGTCGGCTGCTTTCAGATAATGGGGAACATCTTCAAAGGGGACACGTCCCACAAAATCAACCCTATCGGCGATGGCCAGTTTTTGCGTCAGTTTTTCCAGAGCAGACTTGTCTGGCCCGTCGCCGATGATCGCCAGGCGCACGTTGGCGTGTTTTTGCATGACGATGGCCATGGCTTCGATGAGCGTGGCGAAGTTTTTCTCTGCGGCCAGTCGGCCAATGGAGATCACGATCCGCTGATCATCACCCCAGCCGTGTTTGCGCCGAATGGGACGGCCGTCAGCCTCTTGGTAGGGTTTCAAATCAATCCCGGTGGGAATGACTGTTACGCGCTCACGGATGCCATAAGTCTCTTCGATCATTTGTTTGATGCTGAGGCTGGGCACGATGATGTGCTGGCACTTTTGCATGTAGTCGGCCATCTGGCGTTCAATGAGTTCCCGCACCATGTCTTCGGGCAGGCCCATGGATTGCGCGTATTCCTGGTAACGTGTGTGATGCGTAAACACCAGAGGGATGTCCAGTTTTTCCGCTTTGTCGCTGGCGGCCGTGCCCATCAGTACCGGATGATGGGCGTGAATCACGTCTAGTTTGAGGATGGGCAGCACCCAATCAATGTATGGCGACACCGGGATTGTGGCCGGGTAATTGCGAATGGGAATGTTAAATGAGGGGTAGCGAAAAATGAAGGGTTCGGAGTCGGTGTATTCGCTGGCGTCTTGCCCAAACACAAAGACCGTATGGCCTAGCTGTTCCTGGGCCTGACGAAACGTGCTAATTGAACGCACGACGCCGCTCATCACCGGAAAATAGGTGTTGGTGAAGTGCGCGATGTGTAATTTTTGCTCAGTCATTCCATTTCCTCCTTGCGAAAATTCTCGACCTCGTGGTAGGCAAACACCAGCATACCGGCGTTCCAGGTGAGTGGCGCTTCCGAGGTATACCAGAAGGTGGAGAGATAGTGACCATCACGGCCGTATACCTCATGCACCACGCCATCCCGCACGATAATCTGGGCGGTGCGCTGTAACATCGCATCCGCTTCCACCAGACGCCCCATGCGGGCCAGGGCCACAATGTGCCAGGCGCCCAACCACATCCAGGCGGCGTGGGTGTGGTATTCTGGTATACCCGCAAGCCGATTTTCAAAAGCGATCAACTTCTCCGGATATGCCTGATGCGTTACCTGAGTCGGCACAGGATCGGCCATGCCGAATTCATTCATTTTGTCCAGAATGCTGTGGGCCTGAGCCGGCGTTGCCAGGTCCCAGCAAATCGCCATGAGATTGCCGCTGCTGCTGAGCATATCGTATTGTTCGCTGGTGACAAAATAGCCCAGGTCTTCGCGCCAAAACTGTTTATGAATCGCCTGACGTACCCTTTCTGCGCGATCGGTGCAGCACTGCTGGTCATCGGGCAGCGTATGTTGCCCGGCGAAGGCCGACATTTCTTGCAACGCCTTCCAGTAGAGGACGTTGGTGTATAACACACGGCCGGTTCGCCCAACGCTGTCGGCCCAATCGGTGAAGGCGGCTTGTTTGAGGAGGCCATCTTCCGGCTGGACGTGATCGTCCAACCAGTTCAGCGCTTTCCGAAGGGAAGTCCAGTGCGATTTTACAAAGGTATCGTCGCCTGTCTGGCGGGCATACCGGAGCACGGCAATGACCAGCAGGCAGTTGCCATCCAGGGAAATGGTATTGTGCGAGGTGACGTATTTGGGGCGTAAGGGTTTGTAGATGGGTTGTTCACGCCGGAAAAGGGAGTGGATGTAGCGATCTGCGACCGTCGTGGAGTGGATTTTGACCGGGAATTGGCCGGAGATTTGCTGGAAGTGCAAGAACAACTCCAGGCATTCGCGGACGACCTGGTATTCCTCGATAGCCAGCAAGCCGTAGCTGGCGAAGCCAAAATCGCGCGCCCAGGGTTCGCGGAAGTTGCGACGGCCGGCGCACAGGACAAGTTTTTGGGAGCCATCAGCCAGGTGGCGGGTTTCGATGCCACCGCGCAGGTTGTTGACGGCGATCTGGTAGCCATGTGCCCGGACTTCTTCGTCGGTGGTGACGTTGATCAGGAGGAAGTTGTCCTGGAATGGTGGTTGTTTGAACAGGCGGCGGGCATAACGCTGCACGCGCCAAAAGGCGTAGACGATGACGCTTGTCAGGCCCACCAGCAAAGCGCCTAACAGGCTGGTTTGTTTGCGGGAAGTCTTGCCGGAACGGCCGTAATCTTCTGCCATACCTTATTTTCAGACGGGCCGGTTGTTATAGGGCCGAAAAGTCCACCTGGTCGCGGGAAACGGCCGTATCACCGTGGCAATTTCTCTGCCGGAATATCCCGAAGGAAGGCGTTGACGGCATCCCGCCGCGAAAGGATCGGGTTGTTTGTGCCCCAATCAACCTGCAAATCGGGGTCATTCCAGGCGATGCCATTTTCGTCACGGCCGTTATCATAATAATTGTCCACAATATAAGTAAGCGTTGCGTCGGTCAGCGCCAGGAAGCCATGGGCCACGCCGATGGGGATAAATAAGCCAATCTCGTTGAATTCGCCAATTTCAATCGTTTGGGTGCGGCGATACGTGGGCGAAGACGGCCGTAAATCCACCAGCCCCGCCCGAACCATACCCCTGGTCACGTACCAATAATCTACCTGGTGATGGTGGTAATGCAGCCCGCGCAGCACGCCGGCCTTCGAGTCCGACCGGTTCATTTGCAAAATGTCCCAGTTTCGCTGGGGAAACCAATCCTTGCGGAACGTTTCCATAAAACGGCCGCGTTCGTCGCCGAACGGGTGCAGTTGCACCATATAGGCGCCTCGAATTATTTTTGATTCCTCAATGCTATCCATGTCGTTTCCTTATAAATAAACCTTGTCACCATGCAAGTGCGATGCACTTTTAAGTGCGCCGCACCCTGGTTGTGCGCAATGAAACTATGTCTTGATCTTTGCAACCATGAGGGAAAAATACGTTAATTGCGTAAGAAATTGCTGACGAAAAACCACAAATTCGCCGGGCGTTCCGCCAATCGTCGCATGAAGTAGGGATACCAGGCCGTGCCATAAGGCACATAAACCCGCACCTGATACCCATCGTTGACCAGTTTCTCTTGCAAATCACGGCGTATGCCATACAACATTTGGAATTCATAAGCCTGTGGGCTGATGTGCTGTGCGTTGGCATAGTCCAGGGTGGCCTGAATCATTTGCTCGTCGTGGGTGGCGACGCCCAGGTAGACGCCGCGCTGACGCGCCTCTTCGCTGAGCATCATTTGCGTTAGTTTGACATAATTTTCGTCCGTGTTGGCTTTCACCGGGAAAGCCAC
>CALFEW010000655.1 GCA_937958365.1 uncultured Chloroflexota bacterium
CAATGGGCGCAGCATGTGGCGGCGCTGTTTCGCGCCGCCCGCGCCAAAAGCGCCGCCCGGGTGACAGGTCAATGACATGACCTGTCACCCAGGCGGCATCCATCACCTGAAGTCCGCCTACCACCATCCGATGGGTCACGGATTACCGAATACGGGTACTAGCCACTGCAAGTGGCCGTTTGCGCGGAACATTCTCCCTGTGTGACCGGCGTTGTCGGCATAGACAGGAAGGCCAGCAGTAAACCCAAACCGACGACTAAATGGAGCAGTTTAATCCGAACTTTCGTTGACATTTGAAACCTCCAAAAGGGCTGGAGGCTCAGGCGTCGGGCGCGCCCAGGGTTGTTCCCTCTTCATGAAGTCCACAAGAGCCTGGAAATAAGACGACTCGCTAGCTAACGAAAGCAGCATAACGCATCCCGGCGCATTCCAGATGAGAAGCGAAAGGGCAAACCTCTGAAAAAACTTCGGATTAAACTCTGAGAAAGGGGGGTCTAAAAAGCAAAAGCGCGGGTTAGGATGTGGTGTTTTTGGCAATAAAAAAAGGCCATCCGTCACACGGATGGCCTTTTTTTGTGGGCGATGGCTGTGGGATATGGTTATCCCTGGGGCAGATAGGCTTTGATGACCGCTTCCTTGATAAGCGCCTGGTAAGGGACACCCATTTCATTGGCTCTGGCTTTGACGGCATCCAGAACATATTCCGGGAAACGAATGGAGATGGCTCTTGAGGTCGGTTTTAGATTGGGGAACGACGCAGGCACAAAATCATCCGGCTCGAAATAATCGCTTAAATCTACACCTGCCCAAAATGCTCTTTCTTCATCCTCATCGGCAAATTCGGGCAGATCAAGTTTATTTTTCATACAACGGCCGTTCCTTTTTATGGGCGTCGCGGGCTGAAATCACCCGGATATCGTCTCCGCGAATTGTAAAGGCAATAAACAATAAGCGCCCACCTTTAGCATTTCTCAGCAAAATGAAACGGTTTCCAGTAGTTGTTGAATGGAGTACGTCCCTGGCTATTTTCTTGTGAACATCGAAGAAGACTTCCTCAGCCTCAGATTGCCTTACCTGATGCTTCAGCCAGTTCTTGTCCTTGTTACCTTCATCCCATTCAAACTGTAATGGATCAGGAAACCGAATCATGGCAGAAATGTATCATACGGCATATACGCTCGTCAACCCCTCGAAGGAACGGCCGTCTACCCCGACGGCAGTTTTCCACAGTGGGAAACGGCAGACTGTATTGTACCATTTTTACGGATTTTATGGGCAAATTGCACCATTTTCCTCGCCCAATCAGCCTGAATTTCATCAATCTTCTCCCACCGTGCTGCGTCTTCCGAGGGTCTGCGCCGATAACCCCAAAAACGGCCGTTTCTTATCTCTCTCTCATCTTCTGTTGGCCGTCTTTGCACCCCGTTTTCTCGCGTTTTCGCCTGTTTTTACCTGTTTTCTCCATTTCCGAGGGTTAATCGCCATTTCGACGCTCAAATCGCCTCTTGGCGGTCTTCTCGCAGTTGGCTAAAGTAAAGAAAAACCTGACATCGGGTTGCCTTCTATTCTCTTCTCGGAGACGCCTTATGCGCATTCAAACGATTCATAAGCCGGAAGCAATTCCAGCGGACAGACCGCCGTCGCCGGTCACGCCCTACTCACTCACCTTGCTCCTGGCCTATCTCCACAATTATACCCCAGAACGCCTGCCGCGTGGACATTTCATCGCCCCCAACCACCTGCGTCTCATGGCCGAATGGATCGGCCTCCCCGCCCCAGGACTGCGCTCCATCCGTCAACATCGCTTCCTCGCCGCCCACTTCGCCCTGCTCCAGGCCGCCGGTTTCATTGCCCCTGCCGGAACGCGCCTCATCCCCTTACCGGCCATCACAACCTGGCTGCACGCCTCCCCCACAGACCAGTTTCACCACCTGCTGGCAGCGCTGCAAGACAATCCAGGCTGGCAGCAAACATGCTCTCACCTCGGCTTAGAAGGCGTTCTCACTGAAGACCTGACCCTGTATCTCCAACAACTGCTAACGCGACAACTGGCCGCCCTATCGCTCGAAGAGACAGGCGTCGCCCAATGGCTAACCGATTCAACGGCCGACTCAATAACCGCCTCAACGACCGATGTCTGGCTTCTA
Organism: uncultured Chloroflexota bacterium; assembly: GCA_937958365.1. GTDB lineage: Bacteria > Chloroflexota > Anaerolineae > Promineifilales > Promineifilaceae > Leptovillus. The sequence goes on from CALFEW010000655.1 coordinate 2,148, forward strand.
GATTTACCGGTGACGCTCCCGCTCTGGCTCCATTTCGACTTGCGCCAATTGGGCGGCTGGTCGCCTGAAAACCCCCTGGTTTGCACGCCCCTCTCCATCGCCACCGCCACCCATCGTGGCTATGGGCAGACCGCCATGCAATGGATTACAGTTGCTTGACATAGTAGTTATCCACTTCAGTCTTTATCCGCGTTCTTTAGTCTTTGAAGATGTAGACCGTGCCGGGGGCGGATTCTGGGCCGGGCGCGCCGGCGAAGATGGCGTCTGTGCTGGCGGCTACGGCCGTTCCCATGTGTTCAAATGGCGCAGGATTGGGGGCGTACAGGGCAACTGATTGGGCAGTACGGCCGTTGGCGATGCGGAAAGCAAAGGTTCCACCCGATTCCTCTACGTCGCGCTGCCCTTCGCTTTCACGCATCCCACTTACCGCTACATCGCCAGAAAGCGCTACCGACCAGCCAAAACGGCTGCCGGGGCGCAAACCTTCTGGCGCAAAACGCGCCGTCTCCGCCCAATTCCCGCCCGTCTGGCGCATGAAGAGAACGGCCGTTCCGCCTCTGGTGGCCTGTGCATCGGTGGCCGGTGCGCCTACCAGCAGCGACTGAGGGGCAAGAGCCAGGCTGTAACCAAACTGGCCGCCTCTGTCGCCTGGCAATACGGCCGTTTCCCGCCACTGCCCATTGGCCGATTCATACAGATACACTTTGTCCTGAAGGTGCGCCCCCACAGCGATGATATTGCCCTGCGCCGCCACTGCCCAGCCAAACAGATCACTGCCCACCCGGCCGCCGCTTTGCCCGCTGGTCAGGCGGGTTTGCTGCGGCCAGCTTTCTCCCTGCCGGGTGAAGACGGCCACGGAACCGGTGCTGACCATTTCTCCCTGGATGTAACGATAGGGCGCGCCGACGACGGCCGTATCCCCCGCCAGCGCCACCGACCGGCCAAAATGGAAATCTTGGGCGGAGCCGGGCAGCAGCTTGGCCGTCTGCTGCCAACGGCCGTTGGCCTGTTCAAACAGATACGCCGCGTTGTGGCCGCTGGCTCCCACCAGAATCGTCTGCCCGCTGATGGCGACGGATTGGCCGAAGGTGTGGCCGGGCGCGCCGTCGCTGGCTGTCAGGTGGGCGGTTTCCTGCCAACGGCCGTTTTGCAGACTGAAAACGGTCACAGCGCCACGGCCGTCGCTGGCTTGCGGCGCGCCGATAACGGCCGTGACGCCATCCACGGCTATGGCCTGCCCAAACCCATCCCCGGCGGCGCTTTGCGCGGGCCGCAGTTGGGTGGCCGGAGAGGAAGGGGCGACGATGGGAACGGCCGTAGCCGCCACCGCACCACTCTCCTCCAATGCCGCCCCCGGCCAGATCGCCACCACCAACGCCGCTATCACCACAACACCAAGCAACTGCGCGATTAACTTGAGCATCTCGTCCTCCTTGTAAAAATCGTCCACAGATTTCACAGATACCTAATCTGTGAAATCTGTGGATGTTCATTTGCCAGAGATGTTCCGCCTACCGTTCGCTGGCGACAATGCCGGCGGCGGTGTTGTCGTAGGCCAAACGGATGGCCTGTTCCAGCGTCTCGCTCATGTACGATTGCCCACGCACCACCACAACGACGCGCTTGAGCTGCGTGTTGGTGTTTTGCTGTGAGCGGATGAAGATGGGTTCCACGTACACCACCTCGTCGTCAATCAACAGCAAGGAGGTGTGTCCGCGAATCACTTCCGTGCCCATGCGGTTCCACCAGGAGATTTTCTCGGAAATGTCGGGGTCCTGGTCTATGATGGCATCGGCCTGTTCCGGCCCGGTGATGAATAAGCCTTTGGGGACCATGAGAACGAAGAGACGGCCGTAATCCTCACCATCCTGATACACCATCGGCATGGCCCGCAAGTTACGCGCCCCTTCCGGCGTAAACGGCATCGTCATCACAAACTGCTGTTTTTCAGCGGCGGCAGGCAGCAAGCCGCCTGTCTCTACCAGCATGTGGTATGGCTCCACCGAGAAGGTGATCGCCTTGCCCCAGTCCATCACCGGTCCCAAGACCTCATCAGCGTCGTCCCACATGTCTTCCATGTTGAAGAAGTACATCGGGTCGTCCATGTGGTAGTAGATGTAAAGGTCGTCGAACAGCAGGTGGAACAGTTGTAGGGGGTAAGTAAGCTGCTGGCGCACTTCCGGCGGCATCTGGTCGCCATTGGTGAAGAGCGATGGGTAGATGGCCGCCCAGCTATTGATCACCGGGTCGTCGGCGATTTTGTAAAGCTGCACCTGGCCGGTGGCAGCGTTGATGGTGGCCTTGACCGAATCTTCCACGTAGTTGAGTCGCCGCGTTTGCACCGCTTCTGGGGCGCGGCTGAGCGATTTGTCGCCGATAAATTCGTGCTGGCTGTAAGGGTACATATCGGTAGTGGTCATGGCGTTGATCAGCCAGGTGATCTCGCCGTCTACGATGGTGGCGTAGGGATTGGCCTCGAAATAGAGGAAGGGAGCGACGTGGTGCAGTCGTTGCAAGGGCTGGCGGAAGTAGTGGACGCGGGTTTCTGGGGTGATCAGCGTGCTAAAGACCATCTCCCAAAATTCGCCGCTGCGCCAGCCGAAGACCAGCCGCTTCAGCAGCGAATCCACCTCTACGCCGGCCGGAATGTCTGCCGGTAAAACGATTTCTGCCCGTCCCTGGTCGGTGGGGTAATCCAATTCGGCCATATCGCGCACGTTGCTGACGGCCATGCTGGCGTTGCCTTCACCATAGTAAACAGCCTGGTTAACGGCCGTTACCTCCGGCCAATCGGCTTGCACCGGAATCTGGCTGCTGACAAAATCGGGGTCGCCATCGGCGGTGATCTGGCCGACGGGGGCCATCGCCAGCCCATGCCCATGCGTGAAGAGCATGAAGCGCTGCCCCCACCAGGCCAGCCAGGGCTGCGGCTCCAGGATGGGCAGTTCGCGCACGGCGCTGGCCAGAACCACTTTCTCGCCGTCAATGGTGTAGCGCAGCACATCCACATCCAGAAAATCATAATAGGTGCGCAGCTTTTCCTGCTGGCGGAAGATTTCCAGCGACGGGCCGTAAACCATGCTGTCGCCACCGGTTTGCAGAATGCGCTGCGAATGCTGCGGGTCTACCAACTGCTCCAGGTAGCTGACGTAGGTGGGCCACAGCGGGGCGTTGCGCATGGTGCTGCTGTTCAGGATGTAGTCCAGGCTGGGCATGGGGTCGCTGTTGTTGCGCGGCGTGAATTCAATCTCGGTGATCTGGTCCAGGCCATAGGCGCGGCGGGTGGCTTCCAGGTGGCGCTCGATGTAGGGCAGTTGGATGACGGGCTGATTGGGGGTGACGAGCAGGGCGTCGCGCACACTGACCAGACCGGCGAAGGCAAAGTCGGCCAGGATGAGCAGCAGCACGGCCGTTCCCGCCCAGCGCACTCGTCTCGGCCAACGGCCGTTGCCCCGCCCGCTGGTTTGTTGGCGCAGCGCCCACAGCAAGATGATAAATGCAACCGTGAGACCAAGAAGGATAACGGCCGTGACCCGAATCTGGTTCAACGTCGAAAAGAAACCGGTCACGTCTATGTAACTGGCCCCCGTAAACACGCTGGCGGCGTAACTATCCTTCAGCAGCAGGTTATAGCGGCTTAACCAGACTCCCCAGGCGATGCTGACGCCCAATCCGGCAAAAGCGACAAGCGTCGGCGGCGTGGCGATGGCGCCCAGCCAGACGGCCACCCGCGATCCGCTGGCATACCTGGCGGTCTGGCTGCGCGCCGCATAGGCGCACATCACCGACGAGACCAGAGCAATGACAAACAGCCACATAGCGGCCCGCCACACTACCCAAACAGCAGGCAGCGTGAAGACGTAAAAGCCCACGTCCCGACCAAAGATGGGGTCTGTTTCACCAAAGGGTTGGCCTTGCAGCAGCAGGAACTCCTGATAATAGGTAGACAGCCAGGCGCCGGCCAGCAGGCCAACCAATCCGGCCACGCCCAGCGCCAGGCGGCGCGTTCTTTTGGGCAGGCGATGGGCAAAGGCGGGCAAGGCAACGGCCGTTGCAAACAGCAGCGCGCCAGCCACAAACAACGTCGCCCCCATGCGGAAGTTGGTCCAGAACACGTCACTAAAACCCATGCTTTGCAACAGCCAGTAATCGGACAGCAGCAAGGTGAGCCAATCGAAAAAGAGGACGGCCAGGGCCACCCAGATG
>CALFEW010000656.1 GCA_937958365.1 uncultured Chloroflexota bacterium
ATTGCAGCAGGGCGACTGCATCCTGTACGAGATGTATTACGCCTTCCCCCAAGATGATGACAGTTGGGAAGCGGCCAACGGGGCCGTCTACGACCTGAATTCCCACGCCTTGCGCCCGGATGGCTGGACCTCGGCCGATGCGGCGGGCTTGCCCATTTTGCCCGGACTGGTGCGCTACGACGAAGTGGCGTCCGGCGAAATTCGCCACGCCATCCGTTTTACCGCGCCGGAAACTCAGGCGGCCCACGTCTGGCCGGCCCGCCACGACGCCTCCAGTGAAACCAATCCCAACCTCCCTCCCATGGGGCTGCGCCTGCGCCTGCGCGCCGACTACGACATCAGCGATTTTTCGCCCGAAATCCAGGTGCTTCTGCAAGCCTTTAAAACCTACGGCATCATCCTGGCGGACAACGGTTCCCCCTGGTACATTTCCGGCGCGCCGGATGAACGTTGGGACAATGAAATTCTGCACCAAATAGATGTGATCACCGGGGCAGATTTTGAAGTGGTGGATGTTACCTCGTTGATGATTGACCCGGATTCGGGTCAGGCACAACGGCCGTAGGCCGCCGCCAGACCGGGAAGTAATGTTTTTACCGACCCTCGGATAACCGTTCATGTCCGAATTGAATGCGTCTGATTTAGCCAATATCTTGCGCCAGCAGGAAAGCCTGCGGGCGATCATCGAATCCATCAGCAGCGAATTAGAGCTACGGCCGTTACTCACCCGTATTGTCCAACATGCGTGCGAACTCCTGAACGCCGATCGTGGCTCCATCGGCCTGGTGGATGCAGCGCAGCAGCGCGTGCGCACCGAGGCGGTCTATAAAATGCCGCCCGACGAATTGGGCATGGAAATGCCGCCCGGCGTCGGCCTGGCGGGCACGGTGTTGGCTATGCAAAAACCGCTCATCCTGAACCGCTATGGCGAATTGGACACCCCCTTGCAGCCGGAACTGGTGCAAGATGCGGTGATTGGCCTGCCCATCTTCTGGCGTGGCAAGATGATCGGTTTTTTTGGACTGGGCGCGGAGCCGCCGCGTGTGTTTGGGCAGCCAGATGTGGACCTGCTGACGCAGTTGGCGCGCCACGCGGCCATCGCCATCGAAAATGCCCGCCTCTTTGCCGCCGAAAAGCGGCGCGCCGCCCGACATATCACCCTAAACCGCATCGGCAAACTGATCGCCGCCTCGCTGGACCTGGATGAACTGCTGCAAACGGCCGTTGCCGCCATTGACGAAGAGCTGTCTTACGGCAACACGGCCGTTCTGCTCATAGACCGCGACGACCCCAATACGCTCGTCCTCACCGCCCGCAGCGGCGTCTACGCCGACAACATCCAGGGGCCTTACAGCCAGCCTAGAGACGCCGGCATCATCGGCGCGGCGGCGCAAACCCGCCGCCCCACTTTGATTCCCGACGTGCGCCGGGATGCGCGGTATATCCCCATCCCCGGCGTTCCTGACATTCGCTCAGAGCTGGCTCTGCCCATCGTCGGCGGCAAGCGGCTGCTGGGCGTGCTGAACATTGAGGCCACCCACCCGATTGACCACGACGAAGCCGCCGACCTGGAAATGGTGGCCGCTCAACTTGGCGTGGCTATCACCAACGCCTACTTGTTTGAAGAAACGCAGCGCAATCTGGCCGAAACCCAGCTCCTATACGAAACCAGCCGTCGGATCACCGCCTCGTTTGACGTGGACGACGTCCTGGAAGCCTATTTGCAGCACGTCGCCGTGCGCGGCAGTTACGTTTGCACCGTGGCGCTGTATGAATTTAACGAAGCCGATGAGCGAACGGCCGTGATCATCCGTGGAACCTGGTCGCCACAAGAAGGGCTGCGCCTGCTGCGCCATCGCCTGCCGTACCAACACGACGCCCTGGACCCGCTGCTGGATGCCGGGCAAACCGTGCGCATCCGCGACGTTCACACCGATCTTCGCTGTAGTGAAACTTTGCGCGCATTGCAGCAAGAGACCGGCCGCCCGGCGCTGGCGATGATCCCGTTGATTGTGCAGCAACAGCGCATTGGCCTGGTGATCCTCAGTTACCCGGCCGTCTACGACTGGTCGGAAAGCGATTTGTGGCCGTATCAGGTGACGGCCGCTCAGTTGGCCGTCGCCATTGATACCCGCCGCCAGCAGCTTTTGCTAGTGAAAAGCAGCCAGCAGGTAGCCGTGCTGCAAGAGCGGCAGCGGCTGGCCCGCGAACTGCACGACTCCGTGACCCAACTTATTTTCAGCATCACACTCATCGCCCAATCCATCGCGCCTGCCTGGACCCGCGACGCCGCCGAAGGGGCCAAACGGGTCAATCGCCTGCTGGAACTGAGCCAGAATGCCCTGGCGGAGATGCGGGCGCTGCTGTTTGAATTACGCTCGCCCGAAGAGCCGTTTATATCAGTTTCCGGGATGCAGTTGTCGGGCGTGGCCTACCTGCGCCAGGAAGGGTTGGCGGCGGCGCTGCGGCGGCACGTGGATTCGCTGCGGCCAGACGGCCTGACGATTTCATTGGACACGGCCGTTTATCAACCGCAGCCCCTGGAAACGGAAGTGGCGCTGTTTCGCATTACCCAGGAAGCGCTGAATAACGTCGTCAAACATGCGCGGGCAACGCAGGTCGCCATCCGCCTGGACGAGACAGAGCCGGGCATTTGCCTGGAAATTGCCGATAACGGGGTGGGATTTGTGCCGGGAAAAGACAACGGCCGTTCCCTGAATGGTCTGGGGATGCACACCATGCGCGAACGGGCTGAAGCGTTAAACGGCCGTCTGGAAATCCATTCCGCGCCGGGAGCGGGAACGGCCGTGAAGGCCCTTCTGCCCCGAAAGGAGACGCAAATGTGATGAACGAATCGCCGGTGAAAGTGATGATCGTGGACGATCATGCCATCGTCCGCGAAGGGCTGACCATGCTGCTCGGCGAAGAAAATGGCATTCAGATCGTCGGCGAAGCGCGCAACGGCGTGGATGCGCTGGCCCGCATGGACCAGGCGCAGCCCGACGTGGTGCTGATGGACCTGATGATGCCAGAAATGGATGGCATTGCCGCGACGGCCGTCATCCGGCAAAAATACCCCGCCTGCCAGGTGTTGGTACTCACCAGCTTTGCCGACAATCAGCGCGTACCCGATGCCATCCAGGCCGGGGCCGTAGGCTACTTGCTGAAGGACATCCTCAAGGCGGACCTGCTGCGCGCCATTTACGCTGCGGCCCGTGGCGAACCAACGCTGCACCCCGAAGCGCAGCGCCGGCTGATGCAGCAAGTCATCACCCCACGGTCGCCCACGCTGCTCAGCGCCCTGACCGACCGCGAGATGGACGTGCTGCGCCAGATCGCCCAGGGGCGCAGCAACAAAGAAATCGCCGCCAATCTGTACCTCACCGAAGGGACGGTGAAAGGGTACGTGTCGGCCATCTTGAGCAAGCTGCAAGTCGCCGACCGCACGCAGGCGGCGCTGTACGCCGTGAAACATGGCGTTGCCTAGCGGCTGAACTCTCTCTGCCTCTAACTTTTGTCAGGTGGCTACCACCGCCTTTCGTCAAGCGAATTCCTGACTCCTGACGGCTGTGTATACGGCCGTTTCCCGCTATCATGCCAACATCAAATTCAGACATGGCTCAAAAGTAGCCGCGGCTACAAGAGAAGATTTGCCAGGATGATTTTACAGAGAATGAACCATGCCCAAATTTACAACTCAAGGAGTATCAACCATGACTATTTTCCCCGAATCCCTGACCCGCCAATCCACCATCTCTACGGAAACCTTAGCCCGGCAGCTAAACGGCCGTCTCATCCAACCCGGCGACGACGAATACGACGCCGCCCGCGCCGTCTGGAACGGCATGATTGACCGCTATCCGGCCCTGATTGTCCGCGCCGCCAACGTGGATGATGTGGTAACGGCCGTCACCTTCGCCCGCGCCCACAACCTGCTGCTGTCGGTGCGCGGCGGCGGCCATCAAGTCGCCGGACACGCCACCAACGACGGCGGGCTGGTGTTGGACCTGTCCCAAATGCGCCAGGTCACAGTGGATCCCCAGGCCAGAATCGCCCATGTGCAGGGCGGGGCCACCATTGGCGATGTTGACCAGGCGACGCAGCAGTTCGGGCTGGTCACGCCACTGGGCGTCGTTACTGAAACCGGCATCGCCGGGCTGACGTTGGGCGGCGGCTTCGGCCATCTGCGCAACAAGTATGGCCTGAGCCTCGACAACGTCGTCGAGGCAGAAGTGGTGTTGGCCGACGGCCGTGTCGTCATCGCCAACGCCGGGGAACACGCCGATTTGTTCTGGGGTTTGCGCGGCGGCGGGGGCAACTTCGGCGTCGTGACCCGCTTCACCTATCGGTTACACGAAATTGGCACGGGGGTATATGCTACGGCCGTTTTCCACGACGGCCGTCACGCCGAAGAAATCATGCGCTTCTTCCGCGACTATACCCTCGCCGCCCCCGATGAAATCAGCCTGCTGGCCGCCATCGGCGTCTTTCCGCCCGGCGTGGCCCATTTCCCGGCCGAACTGCACGGGCAGCCCTTCGTGCTGCTCATCGGCGCATATGCCGGCGACCCGGCCCACGGCGAGCAGGTGATGGCCCCTCTGCGCTCTTTTCGACGGCCGTTACTGGATTTCAGCGGCGTCATGCCTTACCTGGAGCTGCAAAAATTCTTCGACGAGGATTATCCGGCCGGGGAACTGCGTTATTACTGGAAATCGCTCAACCTGACCGACCTGAGCGACCAGGCCATCGGCGTGCTGGTGGAACACGCCCGCCGCCAGCCATCGGTGTTGAGTACCACCGACGTCTGGCACATCGGCGGCGCAGTGCCGCGCGTGGCTGAAGAGGAAACGGCTTTCCACGGCCGTCACGTCAACTTTCTGGTCAATCCCGAAGCCAACTGGGAGGATCCAGCCGACGATGCCGCGAATATGCGCTGGGCGTGGGCGATGCTGGAAGGGTTACGGCCGTTTTCCGACGGCAGCCGCTACCTCAACTTTGCCGGTTTCCAGGAAGAAGGCGACGCCATGATGCAGGACGCTTTTGCCGCCAAATACCAACGTCTGGCCGAACTCAAGGCCAGGTATGACCCGACCAACCTGTTCCGCCTGAACCAAAACATCAAACCGACCCACCCGCTATGACACAAAGGCGCGAACTGGCGGCAAGCCTGGGTTTGTTTTATCATTGGGCGCGCTGCCTGCTGACAAAGCGCCCAAAAGCAGGCCGAGGACACGAATAGATGAATGGGACGCGGATAAACGCCGACCAAGCGGATTTTCGCGGTTAAAGTGGTAAAAATCCGTGTCTATCCGCCGCATCCGTGAAAATCCGCGTCCTATGTTTTTATAGCCAACGTAGTGCGCTCAAATCTGCTATGACACGAAAAATTGCCCTGATCACCGAATTGGCAGAACCAGAACTCAGCCGGAGCGATGAGCTGCTGGTTGCGCCGCTCCATGCGCTGGGCTGGCAGGCCACGGCCGTACCCTGGGACGCCCCCAACGTAGATTGGCAAAGCTTTGATGCGCTGGTCCTGCGTTCTTGCTGGCTTTACCACCAGCAGCCCGACCGGTTTAAAGCGTGGATCGCCTGGTTGGCGCAGCAAAACGCCCCTTTATGGAACACGGCGCCGGTTGTCACCTGGAACATGGACAAACTTTACCTGCGCGATTTGGCAGAGCGCGGGGTGGCTGTGCCGCCGACTCTCTGGCTGGAATCGGGGACAACGGCCGTTCTGTCGGCCATCTTAGAGCAACAACAATGGCCGCAGGCAGTGGTTAAGCCATGTATCAGCGCCTCGGCGCATAATACCTGGCAGCTTTCGCGGCCGGAAGCGGCGCAACAACAAACCCGGTTCCAAAGGATGCTGCACGAACAGGGGCTGTTGGTGCAGCAGTTTTTGCCGGAAATTGCCGCCGGGGAATGGTCTTTGATTTTCTTTGGCGGTGAATACAGCCACGGGGTGCTTAAAAAGCCCGCGACGCACAGCATCTATGTGCAGGAACATTTGGGCGGCTGCGCTCAGGCAGCCATACCGCCGGAAACTCTGGTGGAACAGGCCCGCTTTGTCATTGAGCAGGCAATGGCGATTACCGACACGGCCGTTCCCCCTGTGTATGCGCGGGTAGATGGCGTGGTGGTGAACGGCCGTTTCACCCTCATGGAACTAGAACTCATCGAGCCAGACCTCTTCCTCCAAGACCATCCCACGGCCGCCGCCCATTTTGCGGCGGTCATCGCCAAAGCCAGGCACGGCGCATAAGCGTTTGGCAAACTTGCTTGACGATAATTAGGCAAACGCCTACCACACTGTTATACTTTTATCATCTCCAAAAAGCTGAAAGCAGATAGGCTTCACCTCCCATCCTCTTTTGTCTTCTGGACCGCATCCTCACCGCTCCCACTTCCAGTTCAAACCATTGTTGCATCATTTCCCGGCTCGACGCCAAAGGCAAACAATCCATGAAATACCTTGAAGAAATCAAGCTCATCCAGGGCGGTATGGGGGTGCATGTGTCCAACTGGCGGTTAGCCAGGGCGGTCGCCATGCAACGACCTGGGGTAACGGTGGGAACGGTTTCCGGTACGGCGCTTGATGTGGTCTACGTGCGGCTGCTGCAATTGGGCGATCCCGGCGGGCACGCCCGGCGCGCCTTACAAGCCCTTGATGACACATTTGGCGTCACGATTGGTCACAACATTTGCGCCCGCTATTTCATTGAAGGCGGCAAAACGCCCGCTGCCCGCTTTCGCAGCGCCCCCATGCACATCGTCCACACCCACGATGAGCGGCACACCATCCCCATGCCCAACGGTGTAAACGCCATGGTGCCGCTGAAACTAGACGACGACATCATCGAACTGCTCATCGCCACCGGCTTTGTGGAGGTCTGGCTCGCCAAAGAAGGCCATTCCGGCAAGATATTCATCAACTTTCTCAACAAGATCGAACTGCCGCTGATTTATGTGATGTATGGGGCCATGCTGGCCGGCGTAGATGGCGTGATTGTCGGCGCGGGCAACCCGGAAGGGCTGCCGGCGTTGTGCAAGCAGTTGGCGCAGCACGCCGCCGTTGCGCACGAGATTTCTGTACTCTACCGGGAAACCGGCGAAGAATTTGCGATTGCCTTTGACCCTAAGCAGGTAGCCGACGGCCGTTTTGCGATACGGCCGTTAACCCCACCCGCCTTTCTCGCCATCGTCTCCCTGGAAGACCTGGTCAAAGTGCTGGCCGAAAGCAAAAGCGCCCCGCCCGACGGCTTCATCATCGAACACCATTCGGCCGGCGGCCACAACGCCAATCCGCTTGGCCCCATGGTCAAAGATACGCTGGGGCAGCCCATCTACGGCGCCCGCGACGAAGCCGACCTGGCGGCGATC
>CALFEW010000657.1 GCA_937958365.1 uncultured Chloroflexota bacterium
CTGAAAAGCGACTCCACCCACGCCCACGTCGCACCGCCGTCGGCAGACCGAAACAGGCCGCTCCAGGTGGCCGCGAACACCGTCTGGTCGGTGGCAAACTCCGGCGAGAAAGCATAGTCGTGGATAGCGCTGGCGTAATAAAACCCGGCCGTCCCGGTCGCCGATGGCTGCCACGTCTGCCCAAAATCAGACGACTTGACAATGCCTGAACCGGTCCCCGTGGAGCGGAAACTGGTAAACCACTCGCCGCTGAAAACGACGCCGTCGTTGGCAAAGTTGGGCGAGACGGCCAGGGCGTTGGCTTTGCCGCCACGCGGGCCGCTGCTGTTCCAGGCTCCCGGTTCAACGTCGCCGCCCTGGGGGAGGGTGGCCGTGTGGATGCCGACGTCGGTGGCGGCGTAGAGGTCCAGGGAATTGGCCGGGAGGGTGAGCAGGTGATTGACCACGTCGCCGGGTAGAGGAGCATCTACCATGTACCAGGTATTGCCGCCGTCGGTGGTGCGGTAAACGGCCGTTTCCCCGCCAACGCCATAACCCACCCCGGCCAAAACGGAGCCATCTACGGCAAAGGCCAGGCTGCTGACCGTGAGAGGCTGACCGTTTTGCTCCGTCGGGATGCCGGTGGCCAGCGCCTGCCAGGTATTGCCGCCGTCGGTGGTGCGGTAAACGGCCGTTGCCGAGGTCGTATTGGGTCGCGCCGCCGCGTACACGGTGCGGCTGGCCCCATACACCGGCGACACCGCCAGCGCCGTGACGTAAGGCGTGGGCAGCACCCGGTTCCAGGTAACGCCGCCGTTGGTGGAACGGTGGACGCCGTCGTCGGCCATGCCGGCGAAAAGCGTCTGGTCGAGCGTGTAATTGGGCGAAACAGCCAGACGCGGCGCGTTGCGGCCAGGGGCCACCAGCGCCCAATTCGCGCCGCCATCGGTGCTGCGATAGACGCCAATGGCCTGGGTGTAACTCATGGCCGTCGCCCAGACGGTCTGGTCGGTGGCGTAGTTGGGGGAGATGGCGATGGCGTTGTAGGCATAGGGGATGGGGTGAACGGCCGTCCAGTTTTCGCCGCCATCGGTGGAACGATAGAGGCCGCCTTGCACAAACCCATGCTGCCCGATGAAACCGGCGGCGGCAAAGGCCGTCTTGTCGTTGGCAAAATTGGGCGACATGACAACGCCATTCACCCGCGCCAGCCGCCCGCTCACCTGCTGCCAGCTGTACCCCCCATTTGAAGAACGCTGGATAGTCCCGGAATCGTCGGCCATTGTGCTGCTGTCGAAGCGAAGCTGCTCGAAATAGCCGGTCGCCGCCAGCATCACCTGGGGATTCGCCGGGGCCAGGGCGAAATCGCGCACGGCCAATTGGGTCAGACCATCATTCATCTGATACCAGCTACCACCGCCATGAGACGACCGGGCCAGACCGGCGCGCGTGGCGGCAAAAACGACGCCGTCCCAGCCCTGGCCGGGAGCCAGGGCCAGCGCCTGCACGCCGCCGCCCAGCAGGCCATTCTGGAAGGACATGGCCGGGTTGTACCAACCGGCGCTTTCCCAGGTGACGCCGCCATCTTGCGAGCGGAAAGGGCCGGGGTCGGTGGAACTGGCGACCATGACAGCCTGATCGGTGGCGAAGGTGGGGGAGAAAGCGATGGTGTGACGGCCGTTACCGTCCACGTCCAGATCGGGGATAATGTCCCAGGCCAGACCGGCGTTGCGCGTGATAAAAACAATACCATCGCTGACAATGACGATGATCGTCTGGTCATTGGCAAAGTTGGGCGAGACGGCCAGGGCGCTAAAATCGCCTAGAAGTCCACCAAGCTGCCAGGTTGCCCCGCCATCGGTGGAGCGGTAGAGGCCATCGTCGGGAACCAGGGCGAAGAGGGTCTGGTCGGCGGCGAAGTCGGGCGAAAAGGCCAGGGCGCTGACATTGTGGGCAGCCAGCCAGCCGCCCGCCGGGGCAAAGGTGACGCCGCCATCGGTGGAGAGAAAGGTCTGGTTGCCGCTGCCGGTGAGCAGGTAAAGCGTCTGGTCGGCAGCGAAGTTGGGCGAGACAGCCAGAGAAAGCGCCGCGGCAAAGGAGCCGGGCGCGGTGGCCGGCTGCCACGTCGCTCCGCCGTCGTTGGAGCGCTGCACGGTGTAGCCGGTGGTCCAAAGGCCGGTGAGAGCAAAAAGGGTCTGGTCGCTGGCAAAGTTGGGGGAGATTGCCAGGTCCACCACGTCCCAATCACCGGAACCGGTGGGCTGCCAATTGAAAGCGTCGTCCTGGCTGCGGTAGACGCCACGGCCGTGTACACCGACAAACAACGTGCTGTCCTGGGCATAATCGGGGGAAAGGACCACGTCGCTCAGGCTGCCGCCGGTGGGGCCGGGAAACGTTTGCCAGGTGGAGAGGGCAGCAGGGGCAGCGGCGGCCGGCTTTTGGGCTAAGGTGAAGGCAAAGAGGAGGCTAAAGATCAGAGTGAAACCGAACAGGCGTTTGGTAATCATAATCAATCTCGCAGGTTGGGGACATGGGGATGGCGATCTCCATTCTCGATGGAAAATGGCCGGTCTTGACACGACGCGCCACGGCAAGACGGCCGTTGCACATACACAGCAGCATCATACCATAGGAACAGAGTAAGGGTCTGGCGATTTTATGCCATTTTCACGGGTAATTGGGTGGTATCGGTCCATCGGTCAGGCGACCGGTTGGCGTAAGGCGCGGGCAATGCCTTGAGCCAGCATTTCCATATCCAGCGGTTTTTGCAGCCAGCCGACCACGTTGGCCGGTAGAGGGAAAGCGTATTGTTCATCCAGAGGATGGCCGGTGAGCATCAGCATTTTGAACGGCAGGCGGCGGGTGACGAGTTCCTGGGCCAATTCCAGCCCGCCCATGACCGGCATGAGCCTGTCGCACACGATCAAAGCGATGTCCTGGTCGTGAGTATGGATGAGGTGCAGGGCTTCACGGCCGTTGGCCGCCGCCAGCGGCTGGTAATTTAAGACCTCCAAAATGTCCAACAGGGCAGCGCGTACTTCAGCATCATCTTCAACCACGAGGATGGTTTCTTGATGACCGGCCTGCACCTGATGAATCGTTGTGGGGGGTTCAGGGCTGCTGCTGGGCAGCGCCTGCCAGAAGAGGGAGAAGGTAGCGCCCGCGCCAACGGCCGTTTCCACGGCAATGTGCCCCTGGTGCTGCTTCATGATGCCATACACCTGCGCCAGGCCCAGGCCACTGCCCATAGGAGCGCGTGTGGTATAAAAAGGCTCAAAGATGTGGGGCAACACGTTGTCTGGAATCCCCGTCCCGGAATCGGCGACAGAGACCCGAATCCAATGACCGACCGGTGGCTGTTCGCAGCAAAAACAGCGCACCGAACTTCCTGGCGGGAGCATGGCGAGCGTGATGTGCAGCGTTCCGCCGTCGGGCATGGCGTTGCAGGCGTTAAAGGCAAGGTTCAAAATGGCCTGCTGAATGCGGCCGCTGTCGGCTTCGATGAAAAAATCGCCGACCGCCTGGGTGAAGATGACGTTTATGTTTTCCGGCAGCGTGCGCCGCAGCAGGTTGACGAGGTCTTGGAGAAAGGTGGATAGGTTTAACGGCCGTACATCAATCACCGCCCGCCGCCCAAAATCTAAAATTTGCTGCACCAGCGCCGCGCCGCGCTCTGCCTGGCGCACGATGGTCTCCATGCGCTCCCGAAGCTGCCCGGACAACCCCGTCGAACGAGCGGCCAGATCGGCGTACAGGGTGATGGAGGCTAAAATATTGTTAAAATCGTGGGCGATACCGGCAGACAACTGTCCCACGGCCGCCAGCCGTTCATGTTGTATCAGTTGTTCTTGGGTGTGGGTTAATTGCACCAGCGTTTGCGCCAACTGCTGCTCTGCTTTCCGGCGTCGGGCCATCACCACCGCCAGCGAAATAACCGCGCCGAACAGGATGACAAAAATGATCGAGACCATCCAGACCAGGCTCCTGTATCGGGCATAAAAGCTTTCCGGTTGATTGATGATGATGGCGTCGTCTGGGAGGTCAGACGGCCGTATGCCAAACCGCACCATTTGCTCGTAATCAAACATGATGGTGTTGGGGCTTTCCTGCACGACCGGGAGGGCAGACGGTGGCGTTCCCTGTAAAATCTTCAACGCCAGCGAAGCAGCCATCCTTCCCTGGTCAAAATGTGAAATCAACTTTCCCCCCAACAACCCATCCCCCATGCCGTGATACCACAAATGGTACAAAGGCGCATTCAGATTTTCGGTAACAAGCTGCAACCCCTCCTCAAAAGAAAGCGAAACGCCATCCCGGTCCTCATAGGCGGCCAGTAACAATACCGGCGTGTTGGCATCAATTTGCCGCAGCGCAGTCGCCAACTCCACGAAAGTCATTTCCGTCAGTGAAAGTGTGTTAAATGTCAGATTTGGGAAATCTGGAGCCAGCGCCAACAGGGTTTGCAAATCCCCTTGCCCTCCCAGCGTATTGTCTACGATCACATAAACGGTTTGGGCTTCAGGGGATAGCTGTTCCATCAACGCGATGGTTTCGCGCATCGAAACCGCCTCCACCACCCCAGTCACAAGCTCGTTTTCATTTTGCGCCAGAGCCAGGTCCAGATTGTTCACGCCGAAAAAGACGATGGGCACACCGGCAAACAGTTCTTCTGAATAATTCAGCGCAAACGTCAGGGCATTATCGTCCGCGGTGATGATGACGTCGTAAGGCTGCTGCCGGGCTAATTTGTAGGCCAGGGAATTGTAGAAATTTGTCAAATTGGCCGCGTCATTAAAACGCTTGGTGTCCATGAATTCAATATCCAGCGTGATATTTTGCCCTTCAAAGGCTGCCTGCACACCGGTGATCTGGTCGAAAAAGGTTGGAAAATGGGGGTGATAAGAAAGAAGGAGGAGAACCCGCTTCTGGCTGTCGGCCAGGGCTGGCAAACTGCCAGTTTTGAAGATGATGACAGTCAGGACGATTAGCAGAACTTGGCTGATTCTATGTGACAATATCCAGGTTGAGCGCAGCGATTGACTCATAGTACGACAACCCTCTATCGAGCAATACAATACCCCTGAGGGCCGGTATTGTTGATTTGTTGACTCCCGTATTGTTTGCAGCATACCATGAATGACGTTGCGCCGTCCATAGTCAGCACGGGCTTTAGGGCTGCGGACATATGAGAATTGGTCTGATTTTGTCTTGCGTGTGCGGTGGTGGTCGTTACAATTGAAACGGCCGTTTGAATCATCTTAGCCATTGGAGTGTTTTATGCGCGCAAACCTGTTAACCGATGAACATCTGATGTTCCGCGACGCCTTTCGGCGTTTTGCCGAGAAAGAAATTGCGCCGCATCATGCACAATGGGAAAAAGAAGGCATTGTGCCACGCGATTTATGGCAAAAGGCGGGCGCTTCCGGCTTCCTGTGCATGGATGTGGACGAAGCTTATGGCGGTCTGGGAGTCAAAGATTATCGCTACAATGCTATCATTAGCGAAGAGTTGGTGCGGGTGGCCGCTTCTGGGCCGGGATTTTCCGTGCATACAGACATGGTTGCGCCTTACATCAGCCTCTTTGGCACAGAGGAGCAAAAGCGGCGCTGGCTGCCCGGCCTGGTGAGCGGCGAGACGATTGCGGCTATTGCCATGTCGGAGCCAAATACGGGAAGTGACGTGGCGGCTGTGCAGACAACGGCCGTGCGCCACGGCAATCACTACATCGTCAACGGCCAAAAAACCTTCATCTCCAACGGCATCCTCAATGATCTGGTCATCGTCGCCGCCAAAACCAACCCCGACGCCGGAGCCAAAGGCGTCAGCCTCATCGTCGTAGAGCGCGGCATGGATGGTTACGAACGCGGCCGTAACCTGGACAAAATTGGTATGCACGCCCAAGACACGTCCGAACTATTCTTCCGCGACGTGCGCGTGCCGGTTGAAAACCTGCTGGGTCAGGAGAACATGGGCTTCATCTACCTGATGCAACGCCTGCCCCAGGAGCGCCTGACCATTGCCGTCGGCGCTATAGCCGCCGCTGAGACGGCCCTGGAATGGACCATCGCTTACTGCCAGCAGCGCACTGCCTTCGGCCGGCCCATCGGCAAATTCCAGAACTCCCGCTTCAAGCTGGCCGAAATGAAGACCGAAATCGAAATCGGCCGTACGTTTATTGACCATTGCATTTTGCTGCACAACAAACATGAACTGTCCGTAGAGCAGGCAGCCATGGCCAAATGGTGGACTACCGACTTGCAAGTGCGCGTCATTGACCAATGTTTGCAGCTTCACGGCGGTTACGGTTACATGTTAGAATACCCCATCGCCAAAGCTTACATAGATTCCCGCGCCCAAAAAATTTATGGCGGTTCCAACGAGATCATGAAAGAAATTATTGGCCGGGCAATGGGTTTTTAGGCAGCGCAGCGCCAGCCGGAGCGCCAGCTCCACAATTGTTCTGGTCGGCTCGTTGACCTCGGCAGTTGATTGGCCTTTGCCCATATTGGGTATTCCGTAAGCAATCAACTCGCTCAAACACCTTCAGAAAGCGGTTTACGGACTTCGGATTTCAGTTAGCGGGGCATCATAGCTCAATCATCCGCCCCTAACGGTGGATCCATGCCCTTATCAGTCCTCAGGTTTCAGATTTTATCGCTCAGGCAAGTCTGCATATAGGATTCCCAGGGAAAGGAGATTGGCTAATGGAAGATTCGGTTGAGACAAAAACCACATCGCCACCCACGGAGGCAGCCTCCGTTGCCCATGAACCCCAGGCAAAAACCGAGAAACCTATCTGGAAACGTATCGCCTGGAGCAAGATCGTCCTCTTTATCATCAGCCTGTTTCTCTTTATCCTGGGCATCACCCAGATGAAAGAAGGCGCGCGCGACCTGGCGCCATTGGTACAAAACCAGTTCTCGGTACATAACGCCGCCAACAGTCTCGGTTTTGGTTGGCTTTTTGCCTACGTGATCATGAGCGGATCTCCCGTGGCGGCCGCCGCGCTCACTTTTTTCGACGCCGGTGTGCTGGATGAACTCAGCACATTTACGATGATTACCGGCAGCCGGTTGGGGGCGAGCTTCATTGTGCTGTTCATCGGGTTCATCTACGTGATACGTGGTCGGAACAAGCGAGACAGCCTGGGAATGGGGCTGCTATCGTTGTCGGTGACAGGCAGCACGTATCTGGTGGCGTTGGTTGTAGGTGTATTGTTGCTGCAATCTGGCGTGCTGCATCATTTTCAGTTACAAACCGGCGCACTCTTAAATTCCGTCACCGATTTGATTTTCGATCCACTGGTGAATTTTCTGCTCAGCTTTTTGCCGCGTTGGATGCTGTTTATCACCGGGCTGGGTACGATCATGGTCAGTTTCAGCCTGTTTGATCGGTGTTTACCGGAGATGTCCGTGAAAGAAAGCCAGGTGGGCCACGTGTCGCGCCTGATTTACCGGCCGTGGGTGATGTTTTTGTTAGGGGCGTCTATTACCTTGATCTCTATGTCGGTCAGCGTGTCGTTGAGCATTCTGGTCCCGTTGAGCCACCGGGGTTTTGTGCGGCGCGAAAACGTGATCCCTTACATTATGGGCGCCAACATCACGACCTTTGTGGATACCTTGTTAGCGGCCGTTTTGCTGAACAATCCCCCGGCGTTTACGATTGTGCTGGCGGAAATGGCTAGTATTACCATTGTGTCTATCTTTGTGCTGGCTTTTGTTTACCAACGTTATGCGCGGGTCATGTTGGGTTTTGCCGGTTGGGTGACGCTTAACAATCGCAACTTAACGTTTTTTATGCTGTCCATTTTGATTGTTCCGATTATTTTGTTGTTAGTATAAGGCAGCGATAGGATTTTATGCTTGTGGCGCTGAGCAGTTTTCATTCCGCAATCCGAAATTTTCACAGGAGGTTCATGACGTGATGCATATGTTGATTGCAACCGGGGGCGCACCCCATTCCGACACGGCCGTACGCCTGGGTGGGCGACTGGCAGCCAACATGAATGGGTCTGTCACGTTGTTAACTGTGGTGAAACGGGAAGACAAACGAGCGAAGGGCACGGCCGTTTTAGAAAACGCCCTGGCGCTGCTGCCAACAGAAGGATTGACGGCCGTAACCAGTAAAATCCGCGCCGGCCACGCCGCCGAAGTAATTACCGCGGAAGCCAAAGAAGGCGCCTATGACCTGGTCATCGTCGGGTCGCGCCCTATTCACCACCTGGTCAAACGAATCGTCGGGCCGGTGGCCGAGCGCGTAATGCTGCACGCCGGCTGCCCTGTCCTCATCGCCAAAACCGAACCGGCCAGCCTGAACCGCCTGCTTATCTGCGAAAGCGGCCGTGAACCATCGCTGCTCAAGCGGCTGACGGCTCGGCTGCCCGCGCTTCTGCAACCAGGCACAGACATCACGGTGCTGCACGTCATGTCACAAATTATCGCCGCGCCGGGCGTGCCAGAGTGGCAGTTATACGCCAGCGCCGACGAACTGATCGCTAAACATACGCCGGAAGGGGAACTGTTAGAAAGCGATGTTGCGCTGCTGACCGAAACCCGGCTATCCCCCCAGGCCAAAATCCGTCACGGATTGGTTGTGGATGAGAT
>CALFEW010000658.1 GCA_937958365.1 uncultured Chloroflexota bacterium
CCCTTGTAGGTCACTATCAATCTTTACGGATACGCTATGCCCCCATCAAAGCCCTTCCAGAGTATTCAGTCTCAATCTTTACGGAACAGTCTCAATCTTTATGGAATCCTACAAAAAACATTCCCCGCCCACAAGTCCCAATGAATTAGACGGGGAACCGTCACTACATCCAGCAAGGGGGCCAGTTCTTCCAGGCAGACGCGCCCGACCGTTGCGTGCCGCGAGACGTTCTGTTATTCAGCCCGCACCACCAGCGTACCGACCATGCCGCCTTCCTTGTGCCCGGCCACCGTGCAGAAATATTCATACTCGCCCGGAGCAGTGGGCGTAAATTCCACGCTAAGGCTCTCCCCAATCGGTGCAGCGACGTGAACTTCTGGGTCCACGCTCATTTCATGGCCCCCTGTTTCGTCGTGCATCCCCTCAGCGTTTACTTCGCCGTTATGGGGAATTTCCATAATGCTGAAGTCATGCTCCAAAACCCCGGCATTATGCAGTGTCACTTTTACCGTCTGCCCAGCCGTTACCTCTAGATGATTTTTGTCATAAGCCAGATCAGTCGCCGTCAACGATAATTCCTCGAGGGGGGCAACGGCCATGTCCGCCGATCCACATGCCGCTAAGACCACTACCAATACAAACAACGCCGTACACATCAGTTTTTTCACAGTAACAATTCTCCTAAAAAATACTTCCAGGGTTGTGACTCACTTATGGAGATCCATCAGCCTACCAGGAATGGAGAGATGTCTATTCTAAATCAGACAGCTTCAGAAGATGCTCCGCCGTTTGGCGTACCTTCAACCCCGCCAGATAGCCTGTATCACGACCCATCGGCAAGCAGGATGTTGGCCGCCAGTTCCACAACCATCTCTGGCTGCTGCGGATCGTTGGAGGTGATAAACACCTGACGAATAATCGGGCCGTTTAGCGCCGGCCCATGCGCGCCGGAATCGAAGGCAATGTGCAGCGTACCGCTGCCACCGGGCGGAATGGTCATGGGGTCCAGCCTGGCTTGCGTACAGCCGCAAGAAGTTGTCACCGCTTCAATGACCAGATCTGTCCGGCCGGCGTTTTGCACGCTGACCTCACGGGAGATGACTTCGCCATTCACCACATCACCCAGCGCCAGATTGGCGTCCGTGATGGAGATCTGGGGCTGACCGCCACAAGCAGTTAATACGGCCGTTATCACCCCCACAAGCAGTAACAAACTCAACCATCGTTTCATCACGATTCTCCTGTTTCAACTTTCACGGTTGGCGGCCCAAAACGGGCATAATCGGCCTGGATTTGCGTGAAAATATCGGCGGTACTTCGGCCTTCGTCCATCATGCGCATCGTATCGTGGGTAATGTCAAGGCACATGGAGCAATACTGGGCGTGGTTGTCAAATTGCATCACGCCTGCCTCGTCAACCCCGGCCACGTAACAATCGTAGCTGGAGGTGTGCCCCATGCCGGCGCAGCCGCAATAACAGGGGATTTCATCGGCAACCGCCGGATTAGCGACGGCAAACTGGTAGGCTTCCTGCAATCTTTGCCC
>CALFEW010000659.1 GCA_937958365.1 uncultured Chloroflexota bacterium
GGTCGGCGAGGATGGCCTGGGCCAGACGGCCGTGTTGCGCATAATCGGCCCCTTCAGCGGCCAAAGCTCGCAGCGTATCGGCCAGATGGGGGATGTGCAGGTGTTCGCCGGGCTGGATGATACGGCCGTTGGCGGCAAAAATCTGGCGCATGCCGGCGGTGTGGGTGTACAGCGGGGCCAGCAGTTTGCAGGTATCGGCCTGGAATGGCTCGATGGCCGTGCCTGTCTCGGCCAGGCGGATGGCCGGTTGCAGCAGCGTGGCGAGTGGCAAACGGCCGTGATTGCTGGCCAGGGTGCAAAGCCCGGCGATGTTGCCGGACACGGCCACAGAGGCGCGTCCCAGGTGGAAGTCCTGGGTGGTCGCGCCAAAATCAATGGTGACGGCCTGGAAGTCCATGCTGGCGGGCGGACGGCCGTCTAGCCCCGGCGTCGTCGAAAAGAAATCATAGACGAGGGAACGGCCGTTTTGCGGGTCGAAAATGTGGGCGATGCCGCTGCCGCCCAGGTGGACCACGCCCACTTCGGCGATAAACGAAGCGAAGGCGGCGGCAACGGCGGCGTCTACGGCGTTTCCGCCCTGTTGTAGGATGGTGGCTCCGGCAACGGCCGTTTCCGGGCCGCCGGCTGAAATCACTCCTGGCATAATTGACTCCTTCGACAAAGAGACGCAGATTAAGGCAGAGCATCTGCGAAAGCCGGTAAATCCAGACCGCCGATTGTAACCGTCGAAATTGTCGGAGGCAATGATTGACGATCGGGCAAAGGAGATGAATCGTCGGTAGCCGGGATGGCGCTTTGGAAGAATTTACAAAGGGCCGGCCTATTCTTTATGGCAAATTTACCGATTGATAACCATTTCGGGAAACGGTACGATCCTGCCCATACAACAAGATATTAAAACAGGCCACGACGCCTCCAAACGCAGCAATGTGTTTGGGGGCGTTTTTTGTTTTCCGGGGAGAAGCAGGTTTTCCGGGTAACACGGTCATACATCAACTCAGGAGGCTTAGAGGAAGGAAACATGGAAGAAGTTGCAGCAAATTTAGATACGTTAACCGTTAATATCAACATTTTGTGGGTGTTTTTGGCCGGGTTCCTGGTGTTTTTTATGCAGGCTGGCTTCGCTTTAGTCGAAGTTGGGTTCACCCGCGCTAAAAACGTGTCGCATACCATGATGATGAACATTATGGTGTTTTGTATTGGCGCGATCGGCTATTACATCTGTGGGTTTGCCTTTCAGTTTGGCGCGGTCAACTACACCTATCCGGCCGTTGGCGCGGTGGCTGAATGGAATTTTTCGCCGGTTACTTTGGGCGCGTGGGGCGATTTGTTGTCCTCTGGCCTGCGAATTGGCGATCAGTTTGGTATTTTGGGGTTGTCTGGTTTCTTTTTGCAGGGTATTCCCCTGAGCGTGCCCGGCATTCTGGCGTTTTTCATGTTCCAGATGGTCTTTATGGATACGGCCGCTACCATTCCCACCGGTTCCGGCGCGGAACGTCTGAAGTTCATCGGCTTTATCATTATGGGCTTTATGGTAAGCATGATTATTTACCCACTGGCCGGTAACTGGGTGTGGGGCGGTGGCTGGCTGGCGAACCTGGGCCGTATTGCCGGATTGGGTAATGGCGCGGTGGATTTTGCCGGTTCTGGCGTTGTCCATATGACTGGTGGCGCGATTGGTCTGGCGGTGGCCCTTGTTCTGGGGCCACGTATCGGCCGATTTAACGAGGATGGTTCGGCGAATGCGATTCCCGGTCACAATATTCCCATGGGCATCTTGGGAACCATCATTTTGTTCTTTGGTTGGTTTGGGTTCAATCCCGGCTCTTCTTTAGGCATCCAGGGCGCGTTTATTAATCTGGTAGCTTTGGCGGTTGTCAATACCCTGCTGGCCGGCGCGGCCGGCGGCTTATCGGCAATGACTTTCATGTGGCTTACCGGCCCGGCGAAAAAGCCAGATCCATCCATGTCTGTCAACGGCGTATTGGCCGGGCTGGTCGCTGTGACGGCTCCTTGCGCGTTCATTGACATTTGGGCGGCCGTCGTCATTGGTTTGATTGCCGGTGTGCTGGTTTGTTTTGCCACGTCGCTTTTGGAGAAATGGGGCATTGATGACCCGGTGGGCGCTGTGCCTGTGCATCTTTTTAACGGTGCTTGGGGCGTCATCGCTGTCGGTTTGTTTGCCAATGGCAACCCGGATACCGCGGCGTGGAACGGCATCGAAACGCCGGTACGCGGCCTGTTGTATGGCGGTGGGTTTGGTCAGTTGGGGGCACAGTTAGTTGAGGCGACGGCGATTTTTGCGGTGGTATTTGGTTTGTCCTGGGTGGCGTTTAAGGCGTTGGATCGCTTTAACCTG
Source organism: uncultured Chloroflexota bacterium (assembly GCA_937958365.1). GTDB lineage: Bacteria > Chloroflexota > Anaerolineae > Promineifilales > Promineifilaceae > Leptovillus. The sequence continues at coordinate 2,360 of CALFEW010000659.1, forward strand.
CTGCGCAGTGACCCAGACGACGAAATTCTGGGCCTGGACGTTCCTGAAATGGGGGCGCGTGGTTACTGGTCAGGTTCACATCCCAACATTCGCACGTTTATGTAGCCTATGGTTGATGGGGTGGGCAGGTTCATAAACTTGTTCACCCCGTGGTTTTGCAGGACGTTGAAACGTTTCGTTTGATTGTAAGGCAAACAGGCAGGGCATACTTTAAGAGAGAAGACCATGACGAAAAAAATCGAAGTTTTTATCCGCGAGGAGAAATTTGAAGAAGTCAAGCAGGCTTTGTATGACATTGGTATTGTGGGTATGAATGTGATTGAAGTTCACGGACACGGCCGTGACGGTGGAGTGACGCTGGCCTGGCGAACCGGAACTTATAAGCTGGACATGCTGCCCCGGTATCAACTCAATATCATCCTCAGCGACCATAATCTGGAAAGGGTGCTGGAAACGGTGCGTAAGGCCGCCTATACCGGTCAATCAGGAGATGGCATCATCTTTGTCTACGACGTGGTGGACGTGCTGCGGATTCGCACGAATGAGCGGGGCGCGGATGCGCTGCGTTATGACGATGACATTGACGAACGGCGGAAGAAAGAAGCTAAACCCGTCAATGGCGGACAATCTGGTAAGGTGCGAAACCGGTAGTATCTGGCGTTATTTGGTAGGAAATGTGTAGAGCGAAGCCCGAAAGCTTCGCTCTATTTGTTTCCGGGGGGTATGGCGGGGATGAGGGCAACGGCCGTATAAATTCCCTGCTCAGCTCGAAAATGCTCACGACTTGCTTGACAGGAACGGCGTTTTTCATTATCATATCGGGTAACATTATCAAATATAATAATGTTTGCATTGTTGATAACAAAATAGGATGACCGATGAAAAAAGCCGATCTGATTTTACATCCGGTGCGCTTTCGCATTTTGCAGACGCTGCCCGGAGAGACCTTGACCACCCAGGACCTGGCCGACCGGCTGCCCGACGTGCCGAAATCGTCTATTTATCGTCACTTGAAGCTGCTGTTGGAAGGCGACATGATCACCGTGGCCGAGGCCCGGCTGGTGAATGGCATTCAGGAAAAGACGTACCAATTGGCGCAACGGCCGTATCTCAACGCCGACGATATAGCGAATATAACTGCCGCCGAACACACGCAGTACTTCACAACATATATGATGAACGTGCTGCGCGAGTTCGCCGATTACCTGGAAACGGCCGAGGTGGAAACGGGCAGCCCAGATTTGCTGGCCGACCGGGTGGGGTACACGGAAGTGCTGCTTTATGCCTCGCCGGAAGAAATGGACGTTTTGGGCGCGGATTTGAACGCGGCTTTTGCTAAATTGGCGACAAATGGACCGGAAAACGGCCGTGCCAAACGCAAATTCGTCATCATCGGCCATCCCCTCAAAGAAAAAGGAACGGAAAGCACATGACTGGTATCGAGTGGGTACAACAAAATCTGGCGCTGCTGCTGCCATTCATCATTTTGCAGTTGGGTTTGATGATTGCCGCGCTGATTGATCTGGCGCGACGGCCGTCCACCCGCGGCCCGAAATGGGTCTGGGTGCTGGTCATCCTCTTCATCAACACGATTGGCCCAATCATCTATTTTTTGGTCGGACGGGACGAAGATTAGGGATTAGTACCCGTAGCCCGAAGTCGGTATACCGTATTCCGATGACGTTTACCAGAGGTAGCATCCTACGGAATACCGAATACGGAATACGGATACCAGGGATTAAGGATTGGTATATGGACCAACCGGCGATTTTTTGCGAGAAACTAAGTAAACAATATGGCCAGGTGCGGGCGTTGGACGGACTGGATTTGTCCGTGACGGCCGGATCGGTGTTTGGCTTTTTGGGGCGGAATGGCGCCGGTAAGACGACGGCCATTCGCCTGCTCACCGGGCTGGCCCGGCCAACGGCCGGTTCTGCCTGGATTCAGGGCGTAGAGACGACCCGCACCGACAGCGCGGCGCGCACGACCTTTGGCTATCTGCCGCAAGACCCGGCGTTTTATAACTGGATGACGCCGCTGGAGTATCTGGATTACGTTGGGCGGATTTTTGATATGGATGGCGCCGGGCGCAAGCGGCGCATTGGCGAAGTCCTGGCCCTGGTAGACCTGGAAGACGCGGCCAAACGACGCATTGGCGGCTTTTCCGGCGGGATGGGGCAGCGATTGGGCATCGCCCAGGCGCTGCTGCACGAGCCGCCGGTTTTGTTTCTGGACGAGCCGACGAGCGCATTGGACCCGGCGGGGCGGTATGAGGTGTTGGAACTGATCAACCGCCTGCGCGGCGACGTGACCGTGTTTTTGTCCAGCCATATCTTGGGCGACGTGGAGCGGGTGTGCGACACGGTGGGCATCATCCACAAAGGCAAACTGCTGCTGGTGGCCGAGCGGGAAGAGTTGTTGGCCCGTTATGCCACCAACGTGATTGCCCTGACGCTGGATCGGGCCTCTATGGCGCAACGGCCGTCTCTGATCACCGCCTTAGAACAGACCGATTGGGCCACGGCCGTTACCCCCGACACCATAGACGAAACGGCCGTGCGCATCACCGTCGCCGACCCTGACCGGGCCAAACAGCAAATTTTGCCGTTGGTCCTGGCGCAGGGCGTGGTGTTGACGCGCTATGAATGGATACGGCCGTCTCTCGAAGACGTGTTTTTGCAGATGAGCGGATGAATGGGTGAGCGGGTGAGTCTATCACCCCCACACCCCATCACCCCAAAAGGCAAACGATGTTAGTTTTTACATACACAATTGCAGTCCTCCTCATGATCTTCCTGCCGGTGGTGGCGGCTGTATGGTGGCGGCGGCGGGTGGCCGTGCCCTGGTATCTGTTTTGCGTGGGAGCGGCGGCGTTTATCGTGTCGCAGGTGTACCACATTCCCCTCAACAACTGGCTGACCGACCTGGGCGTAATTGGTCCGGTGGCCGCCGGCGCGCCGAAACTGGCGCAAACGGCCGTTATCCTCGGACTTTCCGCCGGATTGTGTGAAGGTCTGGCGCGGGCGGCGGCTTTTGGGCTGCTGCGCTATTTCCACAAAGCGCAGCAGTGGGGCGACAGTATCATGGTGGGGTTGGGGCATGGCGGTGTTGAGGCGATGCTGTTCGGCGGCGTGACGGTCGCCGCATCGGTGGCGTCGCTGCTGGCTCTGCAAACCACCGACCTGACCACTCTGGACGTGACGCCGGAACAACTGGCAGCCATCGAGCGCCAACTCGCTTATTTGTTGGCTTCGCCGCTGGCGGCCCTGTTTCCTCTTATTGAACGGTTGTTGGCGATGAGTTTGCATGTGGTTGTTTCGGTGTTGGTTTGGCGGGCATTCGCCCGGCGCAATCCGCTCTACTTTATGGCCGGGGTGGGTTACCATGCGCTGATTGATACGACGGTCGTTTACCTGGCCGCCCTGGCCTTACCGGCCTGGCAAATGGAACTGGCGCTGGCGCTGCTGGTAGCGCCCGGTCTGGTCTGGTTGTGGTGGAGCAGGGATAAGGCGCAACTGGCGGCGGAACATCGGGTAACGGCCGTGTCGCAGGAATGGCACGCTTTTGTCACCGCCACCCGCAAAGAGCTGTTGCAGCAGTGGCGCACGCGGCGGGCGCTGGTGGTGTGGGCCGTCTTTCTGCTCTTTGGCCTGATGTCGCCGCTGCTGGCGAAATTCACGCCGCAAATGTTGACAATGGTCGAAGGGGCCGAACAGTTCGCCGACCTCATCCCCGACCCAACCATCGGCGATGCCATCGTGCAATATATCAAGAACATCACCCAGTTTGGCTTTATCATCGCCATTTTGGTGGGCATGGGCGCGATAGCCGGCGAAAAAGAGCGGGGCACAGCGGCGCTGATTCTTAGCAAGCCGATGTCGCGTTGGGCGTTTGTCCTGAGCAAGTTTGCTGCCCAGGCGCTGCTGTACGCGGTGGCTTTCTTGCTGGCGGCGCTGGCGACCTATTATTACACCCTCATCTTGTTCGGGCCGTTGGATTTTGTGGCCTTTTTATTGGGCAGTGGGCTGTTGTGGGTATGGCTGCTTTGTTTTACGGCCGTGACGCTGTTGGGCAGCGCCATTGGTAATTCGACGGGGGCGGGGGCCGGGCTGGGTTTGCTGGGCGCGGTGCTGCTCTTCCTGTTGGGCGCGCTGCCCGTCACCGGCGCGATTGCGCCGTCCGGGTTGGTGGGGTGGGCCAGCCAGATGGGGCTGGCGGGAGCCATCACGCCGAATCCTGGCGCTCTGGCCGGCAGCGTGACGCTCATCGTCATGCTGCTTATTACGGTGCTGGCGGTGTTTGAGGAGCAGGAGTTGTGAGGGAAAGATTGAAGATGAAAGATTGAGGAATGGTCCCATGAATCTTTCATCTTCAATCATCAATCTTTGCTTATGGTAGTGTGCGTTCCTGCGGCCATTGGCGGCCGATGTTTTGTTTCATTTTTTCCAGGTAGGCCTGTTCCAGGTCTATGCCGGCGTAGTTGGCGAGTTTGAGGGTGTAAGCGAGCAGGTCGGCCAGTTCACCGCGCAGTCCGGCGCGATGGGTGGCCAGGGCTTCCTGGTGGGCTTCGGCGGGGGAACGGCCGTTGGCCGCCAACCGCTTGCCATCACCCCACACCTTCACCAGTTCACTGGCGATTTCGCCCGCTTCTTCCATCAGCAAAACATAATTGAAAAACAGGTCAGGATCGAAACCTTTGCTGGCGTCCAACTGGCGGTGGAACTGCTGGTAGGCGGGCAGCCCGCCGCCGTTTAGCAAGGTGTGGCGCGCTTCGGCGGCCGCCGAAGGGGCGGGCTGTTGGGCCAGAGAGTCGCGGATCACCGTTTCAACGTGGGCCAGGTCTTCCTCGCGGGCCAGAAAATCCAGGTCATTGGTGTTGATGGTGAGGACGGGGATGTCTTGCAGGTTGGAAAGCCAGGCTTCGTAAGCGGCCGTGAGTTCGCGGATGTATTCGGGGTCCATGTTGCGCTCGTAGGGCCGGTCGCGCAGGGTGATGCGGCGCATCAGCAGGTCGTGGTCGGCCTGCAAATAGACGATGAGGTTGGGTTTGGGGATTTTTTCACCGAGGGCGGCGTGGACACGGCCGTACATCGCCAGTTCGTCGTCCTTCAAATTCAGCCAGGCAAACAATTCATCTTTGGCAAAAGTGTAGTCGGAGATGAGCGTGCCGCGCCGCAGGGCTTCCGGCACGGCCTGGTGCTGCTGATGGTAACGGCTGAGCAGGAAAAATATCTGCGTCTGGAAAGCGTAGCGCTCCCGGTCGCCGTAAAACTCCGCCAGGAAAGGATTTTCCTCGAAAACTTCCAGCAAAATGGAAGCGGTGAAGCGGGGTTGCAGCAAACGCGCCAGGGTGGTTTTGCCGACGCCGATGACGCCTTCGATGGCGATGAAGTTTGGGGTCATATGGGGCCTCTTGAAGGGGAAATGATGACAAAGGGCGAAAGGGACATAAGGGACAATGGATGGTTAAATGAGCAGGTGGATCAGGACGGCCGTGAGCAGCCCAACGAGCCATCCGGCGAATATATCGGACAGGTAGTGGCGGGCCAGGGCAACGCGGGCCAGGGATACGGCCGTTGCCCACAGCAGCCACAACACCGTCCAGGCTGGTAAGGCCAACGACAGCGTGGTGGCGACGGCCGCAGCGCGCGCCGCATGGCCGGATGGGAACGAATACTTGTCGGTGGACAGAGCGCGGCCGGGACCGGACGGCCGTGTGCGCCTGAAAATACCTTTGGCGATGGCGACGATAACGGCCGTGCCTATCACCGTCCATAACAAAGCCCAGGCGAACGGCCGTTCTTGCCACCACAGCAAAACAATCATGACAACCCACAACCAGCTATCCCCGCTGCGCGCCAGCAGCCAGGCCAGCCCATGCGCCCATCGTCCGCTGGCCCGGTCCGCCAGCCGCTGCGACCAATTTTTGTCACGGACGAGGATGGGGGAGAAGTTCATGGAGGTGTTTCGTATTCCGTATCCCGTGTTCCGTATTCCGTCTACGGTTTACGGAATACGGAATACGGCTTACGGACCCCGGGTCACGGCTGCAAACGCGCGATCTCAGCGCGCAGCATCTCTACCTGATGCGGTTTATCGGCGTCCATCGCCAACTCCGCGTAAGGCAGGTTGACGGTTTTGAGCTTCACGCCCAGTATTCGGCGACCCTCTTCTTCAATTTCTTTTGGCCCCAGGCGGCGGAGCAAAAATTTCAGCAGCAGGCGAATACCCACGGCGCTGGCGATTTTCCAGGCGTGTTTGCGGGCGTTGGAGAGGGCGATGAACAACTCCTGGTTGTGATCCAGCGTCGCCGGATTGATGATGCCAACGTCGCCGCCGGCAATCTCGATGCCCTTCAATTTGACGAACGTCCGGTTGGAGTTGGGGAAGCGCTTTTCCATCGTCTCCCGCGAGGCGTAGGTGTAATAAATACCGGCGTCTAACGGCTGGCACATCTCTACCAGTTTGTCCACCATCGGCCCGGTGATCAGGGGGATGTCGGCGGTAACGCCGAGTATGGCCGTGACGCCCGGCCGCCGTTCGCGGATCCAATTGGCCCCGGCGATGATGTTGCCGACCAGGCTGCCGTGGTCGGGCAGGTGGTTCACGGGGCGCTGAAAGGTCATGCCCATGTCGCTGCCCAGGCCGACAATGATGATGTCATCTACGGATTGGGCATGTTGCAGTGCATCTACGACGTGTTCCAACATGGTGCGGTTGCCCATCGGCAGCAAGGCTTTGGGCTTGCCCTGAGTGAGGGCGTACATGGGGTCTTCGGGCGCTGCCAGCCCGCCGGCGATGATGATGCAGTCCATAGAGGTTCCTCCTTAAGAGAAGCGTTTGTTGGTTAGCTGGTTGGTTAGTCCTCAACAAACCAACCAGCTAACCAACAAACCAACCAACCTACAAAACATGTACGGCCGGTTTCATGTCTAATTGTTTGAGCATGTCGGCAAGCTCGGCGTGGGTGAGGGGGCGATTCTTACCGGCGACGGCCGTTAACGCCGCTTCCATCATATTTGTGCCAAAGGAACGGCCGTCTAGCTGCGGCGTGGTCGTGACGACGTGGGTCACGCCGCGTTCGCGGAACATCTCCATATCCTTCTGTGTCGTCGTGTTGGTGACGATGATTTTACCGGCCAGATTGTCCGGCATGTGCCGCCGGATGTAGTGGCAGTCCCCGGCGATGACCGTGGCCCATTCATAATATTGGGTGAATTTGGGCACGATTTCGTCTTGTTTTTCGCCGGTGGGGTAGAGCATTTTCAGTGGCAGGCGGGTAGCCACCGGAACCAGGAATTTGGCAATCAGATGGAGGCGTTTTAACGTGCGCACCGGGATGCCGATGCCCAGAGCAAACATCAAATCGCCGCAGACCACTTCGTAGTTGTTCTCAAAAAAGGCCAGCGTCATGCCATAACGGTCTACACCCACGGTGATGAGAACCTTACCGGTGGCGTATTGTGGTCCTAATTCGTCCACCATTGTCTGCACGACCATGCGTTCCAGGGTGTTCTTCAGGCCGCTGCCATCTACTACCGGCGTCCGGCGGACATTTTTGACAAGTTTTTGGGCGTCGTGGATGGGGTAACGCTTGTCGCCCATTTGCACCCACAGGTCAATGCCGCCCACGCCAAAGGCGTCTACCTGGCCGTCCAGCTCGGTGAAGCGAGCGATGGCTTTGTCCACGTCGCCATCCGTGCCTTGCCGTTCAATGATGACTTTTTCGCCGAACAGCTCGATTTCTACTTGTTTGTCGCGTTCGGAACTGCCTAAGCTGACACTTATAGCCCGTTTCATATGGTTCCTCTATCAGGGATGAGCTTCTAGAAATTACGGATGAAACAACTCATGTAAGATTGGAGACTGAAAACAAGAGACTGATTCAGTCTCTTGTCTTCAGTCTCAGTATTATTTGTAAATTGCCGGAAGGTATAACTGAAACCAGGGGGTGATGAGGGTGCTGACGGGACGACCGGCCACGGCCGTTCCCCCATCGCCTTGCGCCCCATAGGTTTCGTTGAGGACGGCCGTGTTCGTGGTGTTGAGCGGAATCTGAACGACCAACTGCACCTCCCAGACGTCGCCAATGGCCAGGTTGTCCCGGTTCCAGATGATGATGTCGCCATCTTGCGTAAAAGGCAGAGTGGCGGTGATAAAGTCCACGCCTACTGGCAGCGTATCCGTCAGGATGAGATTGGTCACGTCTAGCGGCGCGCGGTTTTGGCCGGCTGGCGGCAGGCTGCCCGTTTGCGACAAAGTCAGGGTATAGGTCAGCACATCGCCCGGATCGGCGATGGCCGCCGATACCTGCTTGTCCAGGTGCAGTTGGGGTATGTTGCTCTGGATGATGGTGCTGACGACGGGGCCGGATACGGCCGTTACCCCATCGCCCTGCACGCCATACGCCACGTTCTCCACGGCCGAAAGCGCCGTGTCTGTGGGAACCTCAACCATCAATTCCACGTTCCAGGTCTCTTCTGGTCCCAGGCTGTCCCGGCTCCAGATAATGGTCTCGCCATCTTGCGTAAAGGGCAGGGTGGCGGTGATGAAATTCACGCCAGTGGGCAGCGTATCGGTTAACACCAGATTGGTCACGTCGCTAAATACGCTGGTTTGGGTGACTGTTAACGAGTACGTTAGCAAGTCGCCAGGTGTGGCTTCGTTTTGGGAAACTTCTTTAAGCAGGTGTAATTCCTGTTCTACCATGTAATTATAAGCGGCCAGAACGTCTATGCGGCCCCAGCCGTAGGTGTTGTTGGGAACCTGGCTGCCGGGTACGCCGCCGCAATTTTGCGTGGTGGTGCGGGGCACGGCCGTTTCCCGAATAATCTCCTCCACTTCATCCACCTGCCCGATCAGGTCTGGGCGCGCCGAGAACAGCAGCGCCACCATCCCGGCCACATGCGGCCCGGCCATGCTGGTGCCGCTGAGGCTGCCGTAACCCGTGCCCGGAGTGCTGGAGCGGATGCTGACGCCCGGCGCGGAGATGTCTGGCTTGGGACGGCCGCTGCCGTCCACCGTCACCGGGCCGCGGCTGCTAAAACTGGCGATAACGTCGCTGCTGCTGGTGGCCGCTACGGAGAAAGAACTGTCGTAGATGGCCGCCGGGGTGTTGATGGTGCTGCAACTGGAGCCATCGTTGCCGGCCGAATGCACAGTGACGATGCCCGCGGCGCGCACGTTGTTGACGACGGTTAACAACACGTTCGGGTCGGTGCAGCCTTCGCTGACCGGGCAGCCCCAGGAATTGTTGATGACGTGGGGCGCTTTACTGGTGTCTGGGTTTTGGTTGTTCAGGTCGGTAGGGGCGATGAACCATTGGTAACATTCGGCGTAGGTGGCTGGCGTGCCGTCGCCGGCGTTCATGTTGCGGCAGCCAATCCACTTCGCGCCGGGAGCCATGCCGATCTGGTTGGTGGCTCCATCGTCGCCGGCCATTGTGCCCATGGTGTGCGTGCCGTGACCGTTGTCGTCACAAGGAATTGGCGAATCGGCGCCGCAGCTGCTGCCGGTGGTGTGGATGGCGTCGTGCCAGTTGTAGTTGTGGTTGGCGACCGAGCCGTTCCAGCCGCGATACTGGTTTTTCAGGGCGGGATGGTCCCAATCGTAGCCGGTGTCTTGCCCGCCAATGACGATGGTCTGGCCGTCGAAACCGGCCGCCCAAACGTCGTCGGCGTTGACCAGGGTGATGTTCCATTCGATGGCTTCGATGGCTTTGATGTCGTCAGGGGTGAGTGGGGTGGGGTCTACGTTGTGGACGGTGGGGTTGGCGTACAGGTGGGCCACGTCGGCGCGCAGGGCCAGGCTTTCGATGAGGGCCTGGTCGCCGCGCACCCAAATCATGTTGGCGATCCAGTAGGGTTGATACGCCGCGCCGGCGCTGTCTAAAGCCTGAATGAGGGCGGGCTGGGTTTGGGCGGCAACGGCCGTTAACCGGTCATAAACATACTGCCCTTTTTCCGTCTTACTGCGCAGCGCGTCTGCGCCGCTGACGTCGGCTTGTTCAGTGAGATAGACGAGAAATTCAGTTTCGGGTTGGGCGGCCGCCGTTTCCAACACCCAGGGATCTACTTTTTCTTGCCAAACGGCGGCACGGATGGGGTGCGGCGCATAGGCCAGGACCAGTAACAGGGCCAGAGCTGCCAGGAATACGGCCGTTACACGCATGACGGGTCCGCGCCATACAAATCTACGTTGGTCTGTCATGAAGTTCTCCTGTTCCGCCATCAGCGGGAGCTAAGATTGGATGTGAAAGTGAATTGTGTCCGAGTTTCTGAACGAGCATTGTAGCTAGGGCAGGCAGGATGTGCAATAACAAAAGGAAGACGAGATAGGGCAACCGCATATTCGGTCTTTGGCCTGTATTGCCCGGCGCTGAAGTCGCCAGTCTGCCAGACAACACCCCAAAAAACGGGCTTCGTTCATCTTTTAGCCGGTTTCAACCGGCGTTGTTGTGCAGCCGGGGCGTTTACGCCCTGGCGAGACCGGCCGTTTGTTTGCCCGACGGCCAAACGAAGTTTAGACAAAGAGGCACGCCCTGCTTACAATGGGATGCAGAGGCTGTGCGCCGGATTTGGCGCTGAGGGGCATTTCCCCTGGAGACAAATGACGATGACCGACATAGTCCCGACAATCAATCTCAATGATGCGCCGTACGAACGGCGGGAGAGTTTGCGCGTGAATCTGGAAGATTTGCGCGGCCAATTGACCTTGCGTCTGGCAATTTTGCTGCTGGTCGTCGGCCAACTGCTTGTGCTGTTTTATGACTCGCCGGTACCTTTCCCGTTGGATATGGTCCTGTACTGGTTGTTTATCTCGGCTGTGGGTGTGTTGGTGTTGTGGCTGCGCGGCGATCACCCGGTGTTGGCGCGGCGGTTATTGGCCGGAGGGATGACGGCCGTTCTCCTCATTGGTATGTGGCTGTTTCCCATGCCCTGGATTCCCTACGCCGGATTGCTGCTGGTGTTTGCCGCCTCCATGTTGGCGCGCAATGGCGAATTGGGCACGGCCGTTGCCGTTGGCCTACTGGCTGTTTATCTTTCCCGCGCCGGGCTGCGCGCTTACGACCTGACCCCGTTTCTCAGCTTGCTCGTCCTGGCCGTCGCCATCGCCGTCCTGGCGATGCGCATCCTCTATACCAGCCTGGATTGGGTCTGGCAGATGAACGAGCAAAGCAAATCACTCCTGGCGACCACCCGCAATCAACAGGCCGAACTGCGCTCGATGGTCAAGTCGCTGCGCATCATCAACGACATCCGCGAACGCACCGAATACGAACTCATGATCGCCCACAAAGAAGCCCAACACGCCCGCCAGCTCAAAGAGCAGTTCGCCGCCAACATCAGCCACGAACTGCGCACGCCGCTGAGCATTATCCTGGGGTTCAGCGAAGTGATGCACCTGTCGCCCGAAGTGTATGGCCCGGCCCTGCCGCCGCCGCTGATGCGTGACGTGTACCAGATTTACCGCAACAGCCGCCATTTGCTGGAGATGATTGACGACATTCTGGACCTTTCCCGCTTTGAAATGGTCGGTTTCACCCTGAAAAAAGAGCCAACCGACCTGGCGGCGCTGCTGGTTGAAGCCGCGGCCATCGTCAGCAATCTGTTTGAAAAGTCGGAGGCGGTCACGCTGCGGGTGGACGTGGCGGCGAATTTGCCGGAAGTGGCGATTGACCAGACGCGCATTCGCCAGGTATTGCTTAATTTGCTCAACAACGCCCACCGTTTCACCACGGCCGGCAGCGTGACGCTCACGGCCGTTACCGAAGCCAGCCACATCGTCGTCCGCGTGCAAGACACCGGGCCGGGCATCCCAGCCGACAAGTTAGGCGACATTTTCACCGAGTTTTACCAGCTCGATTATTCCCTCAGCCGCAGCCATGGTGGCGCGGGCTTGGGATTGGCGATCTGCCAGCGGTTTGTGGAAGCCCACGACGGCCGTATCTGGGTAGAAAGCGTCGAAGGCGTTGGCTCCACCTTTTCTTTTACGCTGCCACTGGACCCGCTGGCCGAACCGGCGGCGCACCTTTACCGCACAAGGCCGGTGGAACCGCTGGCCCGCTCCATCCAGCCCTGCCTGCTGCTGGTAGAGCCGGACCCACAGGTGCGCAGCCTTGTCGCCCGCCACCTGGACGCCTACGAGGTGCTGCCGGTAGACGATGTGACCAACCTGGCCGCGCTGGTTGCCCGGCAGCGCCCGCTGGCCGTGCTGGTCAACATCCAACCGGGGCAGCAGCCAGACCCGGCGCTGACAGCCGGCCTGACCGTGCCCATCGTCGAATGCTCCTTGCCCAGCCAGGCGTGGATGGCGACGGCGTTGGGGGCGCGTGCCTGCCTGACCAAGCCGATTGATTTCCGGCAGCTCATGGGGGAAATTGATCGGCTGGCAGCGGCCGGATCGGTGGTGCGCGATGTGTTGGTCATTGACGACAATCCCGGCATTTGCCAGTTGGTCGAGCGGAGTTTGGGGGCGCATGACGGCCGTTTCACCGTGCGTATTGCCTATGAAGGGCGCAGCGGCCTGCTGGCGATGGCCCAATCGCCGCCCGATCTGGTGATTCTGGACCTGATGATGCCGGAGGTGGATGGTTTTGTGGTGTTGGAGACCATGCAAAACAAACCGGAACTGGCCGCCGTGCCCGTGATTTTGCTCACCGCCACTAGCTATATTGAAGATACCCTGGCACAATATGGCAACCAGGTCAGAATTGTCCAGGCCGCTTCCTGGCATCCGGCCGAGACGTTGCACTTACTTAAATCGGCGCTGGCGGGTCTGAAACCCGCGCCGATCCTAGAAGAACCCGTATGAGCCAAACTGACGCGCTGCCCGATCCGTCCATCCCGCCCAAAGAGTTTGTGGAACAGGTGAAACAGGCGTTGGAACACCTGTATGACTTCACCTTTTTGCAGCGTTTGCCGCTGGCCGCGGCTTATGCGCCGGCCCGTCCGCAGGCCAATCAGACGTTGGGCCACCACTTGCGGCGCGAATTGATCACAGCTATTGAGGCGATTAGTCCCGGCCCGCGTTCATCGTCGCTGGCGTCGGATGCGCGTCTTTACAGCTTGCTGCAACTGCGCTACATCGAGGGGATTACCGTGCAAGACGCCGCCAACCGATTGGGTTTATCGGCGCGGCAGGCGCACCGTTCGCTGCGGCGCGGCGAAGAAAGCGTGGCGGCCATCTTGTGGAGCCGCCAGGAGGATTCATCGCCCTGGACGGCCGTTGCGCCGGACGAAGCATCATCGGCGCGGGAGTTGTCGTCGGTGGCGGCGGAAATGTCGCGCCTGGAGACGCACGTGCAGCCGTTGGACGTGCGCGGACTGCTGCAAGAAGCGCTGAAAGCGGTTACGCCGTTGGCCGAGCAACACGGTCTGGCGTTTGCGGTGGCGCTGCCAGATGAAGCCGCGGTGGCTTTGGTGGATACGGCCGTTGCCCAACAAATTTTTGTCAGCCTGTTCAGCCGCATCCTCAGCATTGCCCGCGCCGGTTCGCCGGAACTGCGGCTGCGGCTGCGGCAGGAGCAGGTGGTTCTGACGCTGGCATACATCCCGGCCCAAGCGGGCGGCGCGTGGATTGTAGACGAGGTCATTGAGCAGTTGGCCGCTCGCCTGGGCTGGACGATCCGGCATGAGGTGGGGGTAAACGGCCGACAGGCCATCGTCATCAATCTCACCAACCACGACGCGGTCATCCTGGTGGTGGACGACAACGAAGGGCTGGTGGAACTGCTGGATCGGTAT
>CALFEW010000660.1 GCA_937958365.1 uncultured Chloroflexota bacterium
CCCAACACTTTAATTGATACCGTCATAACATACCTCCTAAAAAATGTGATTTAAGGACATTGAATAACACCCTGTGCCCATAGACAACTGCCACAGGCGGGAAAGCCATTGCTAAAACAATCTTCCTCGTTTTCTTCCGACAATTCGCAGCCGCCGCAGAACGTGCAGGGAGCAAAGGCAAAGCTTTGTACTTTTTGCCGGTAAGTTACATAGGCTTCATCCAACCAGATGTCTAGCAAGTCGCGCTCGTTGACGTTGCCCACTACGTGCCGCCGGGATTGGTGGAGTTTGCCATGCAGGTAGCTGGTGTGGGTGTGCATCAGCGGCCAGCAGGGGCTAACCCCACCATCCCAACCAATAGAAGTGGTTCCGCCTTCGATGAAATTACACACGTCGCTGGCTCCACCCAGGCTGTTGCCGGCAAAATTGACGTTATAGCCGCTTTGCAGTGCCTGCATGAAGGCATATTGCGTCTTTTCGTTGATGTCCATGCGGGGCAGGCGTAATTTGGCGTGCCAGGGCGAGTCCATATAGGTTAGATCGCGCAGGGTGTGAGTGTATAACATTTCAGCTTGCATCTCGGCCGTGTATGGCATGACGTTGCTGACCGAAAAATGTTTGGCCCCCAATGAACGACCGATGCGCAGCACTTCCGGCAAATCGTTGATGTTACGGGCCATAGCCACAAAGGCAATGCCAATTTCCGGGTGGGGTCGGTGGCTGCCCTGGCGCATTTTGCGGAAGCGCGACAAATTGGCAATCACTTTGGGCAGTTCGGCGCCCAGGCGCACATCGGCGTAGCTTTCCGGTGTTGCGCCATCAATGGAAACCCAGATCACGTCGAGTCCGGCATCAATCAGAGCGCGTGAACATTTTTCGGTGAGCATCGTTCCGTTGGTAATGAGTTCGGTGCGCGCCCCGGCGGCGTGGGCCTGGGCGATCCAATGGATGGTGTCTTTGTGGAACAGCGGTTCACCCAGGCCGCCAAAGAAAATTGTGGGAATGGGCGAAAGCCGCCGCGCATTTGCCAAAATGCGGTCGAACGTGGTCTGGCTCATACGGCCCATCCCTTCGTCCCAGGCGTTGCGAATGCATGTGCGGCAAGAGATGTTGCACAGGTCGGTTGGCTCGACGTATATCTTGATGAGTTGGGTAACCGGGCGATGTATCTGAACGCGGTTGCCGTCTGATTCCAGACGAAATTTTGCGCCTGGCTGTAAACCAAACTGCGCCGCGGCCTCCTGTGGAAAAATCAGGCGTCCTTGTTCATCAACTTCCCCCCAGAGCGTTGGCTTACTATTCATGCGATGACCTCGATGGTGGGTTCTACAATGATTTCGGATTTTACTGAGTTGGCGACCAGACTGTATTTTTGCGCCGCTTGCAATCCTTTTTTGATGCGGGCTTCGACGACCTGCGGTTTTTCGCCATTGGCGGCCACGCGAATGTGCGGCCAAAGTTTGACCTGGGTGAAAATCTCGGTACGGTCCAACTCAATGAGCTTTGTCCCTTCGGCGCGGCATTCGTAGCTTTGCAAATCCAGCTTGAAGCGCTCGGTGGCCCAGATAAACATCATCATGACGCAGGTGTTGATGGCGGCGACGAAGGCGTCTTCTGGGGTGAACACGTCGGGATGGCCCTGAGCATCGGGTGGGGCGGAGAAAGGCATTTCTGGCCCGTTGCCCATGACGATGTGGCCCCAATGCGCGCCTTGCCAGTGGACGGTGGTGTGGTAAACGGCCGTTTTACTCATACCATCACCCTCTCTTCCCCACAAAACAGGGCGTACTCTCGCGCCAGAGCGTCCTGGTAAGCGCCTTCGGCGACGGCGGGCACATCGTTGTAAATTTTCACCTGCGCCAACAGTTCGGCGCTGGTTTCGAGCGACGGCCGTTTGCCCATCTGCTTAAACTGCTCTAACAACGGCGGCAGGGCAATCAGCGTCACTGCTTCGCCGTTCACCTGCACGGTTTGCACCGGGATGCCGGAGCCGCAACTGCAAGCAGCGGCTTTGGGCTGCTGCACGTTCAGCGCGACCGCTTCTGATTCAATAAAGCGTCCTTCGCGGCGGCTCCATTTTTTGTCCAACAGGCTGTCTACCAGGTCGGCGATGGTAACGGCCGTTTCTGCCACCGCCTGCTGACCAGCTTCATTCAAACGGCGCAGTCCGGCTACCGGGCCAAGC
>CALFEW010000661.1 GCA_937958365.1 uncultured Chloroflexota bacterium
TCGCCAAACTGCGCGCCCACCTGGACGCCCAGGGCTTCAGCGACGTGCAGGTGACGTATCATGGCGGCGGCCGCCCGGCCAAAGTGGACCCGGATGATCCGTTTGTGCAAATTGCCAACGAAACGGCCGTGCAGGTATACGGCCGTCAACCGGTGATCGAACCCATCATCGGCGGCAGTGGTCCCAATTATCCCTTCATCCACGTGTTGGGGCTGCCGGTGGTTTCGGCGGGCATTGGCTATCCCGGCGGACGGGTCCATGCGCCCAATGAAAACATCCGCCTGGCGGATTTAATCAACGGAATTCGCCACACGGCTTACATTGTGGCGCGTTTTGCTGAGGCTGGATAACGAGTCGCCCGTTTTTAGATGGGACCAATCTTGGAGATTGGTCCCATCTGCGCACAGTTGCTTAAACGTTTTCAGGATAGGTGCTGCCACGGGGCATGTTGTACATGGCTGATGGTCGTGGCAGGCTGCGGGGGCCGCAGCGTGGGCAGGTTGGCCACGCCATCCGGCAGCACCAGGGGCGTGCCATAGGCGGGGTGGGGGATCACTTCGATGGGGACGTGGAAAACGGCCGTCAGATTTCTGCTCGTCAACACTTCCTGGGGTGAACCGATGGCCTGGATACGGCCGTCCACCAGCAGCGCCACCCGGTCGGCATACAAACTTGCCAGATTCAAGTCATGCAAAACGATCAGCACCGCCAGCTTTTTCTCCAGCGCCAGTTCGCGTAGTAAGTTAAGCAGCCCTGATTGATGCTGTAAATCCAGATGGGTCGTCGGCTCGTCCAGCAGCAAGACGGGCGCAGCCTGCGCCAATGCCCGCGCCAGCAAGACGCGCTGCTGTTCGCCGCCGGACAGTTCACTCACTTTGCGGGCGGCCAGTTCGCTGAGATGGGTGCGCTGCAAAGCCCAGGCGACCTGCTCATGGTCTTGGGCGCCGCTTTTGCCCAGCCAACCCAGATAGGGCGTGCGCCCTAGCAAGATGGTGTCGTAGACGGTGAACGCGCCGGGTAACTGGCGCGCCTGTGGGACGACGGCCAGACAGCGGGCGCGTTGGTTGGCGGTGAGGGTGAGTAACGGCCGTTCCCCAATCAGCACCTGTCCACTTTGTGGCGGCAAAACGCCGCTTACCGCCCGTACCAGCGTAGACTTCCCGGCCCCATTCGGCCCAATCACCGCCAGGATTTGCCCCGGCGCGATGCCGAGCGATATGTCTTGCAGGATAGTACGGCTTCCATAGGCTACTGACAGGTTTCTAATTTCTAACATCTTGGCCATCCTTTGAAGAATTTTATGACAAAGGAACAAAGACACATAAGGAACAAAGGTCTCTTTGTGCCTTTGTTCCTTATGTGTCTTTGTCATAAACTCCCTTTTTCTTTACCACGTCACCTTCGCTTTCGCGCGGTACAAAATCCACAAGAAAAAGGGTGCGCCGGCCAGCGCCGTGACCACGCCTACCGGCAGCACTTGCGGCGCTAATACAACCCGCGCCAGAATGTCGGCCAGCAGCAAGGCCGTGCCACCGCCGATGATGGACAGCGGCGTCAGCCGCCGGTAATCTGGCCCCCAGATCAGGCGCATCACGTGCGGCACAATCAGACCAATAAAGCCAATGATGCCGGAAAAAGCCACGGCCGCGGCCGTCGTCAGCGAGGCGGCGACCAGGAGCAGGCGCTTGCTGCGCTCCACGTTGAGGCCCATTTGCTGCGCCTGATCGTCGCCAAATTGCAGCACGTTGAGCGTGTGGCCCATCGTCAGCAGCAGCAGCAAGCCCACCGTGACGTAGGGCAGCATCGCCAACACCGGCGTCCAGCCACTGAGCAGTGAGCCGCCGAGCAGCCAGCCCAACGCCCGGCGCAGTTCGGCGTTGGAGCGCAGCATCAAGAACGAGGTGAGGGCGGTAGCGAAAGAACTGACGGCCACGCCGGCCAGGATCAGCGTGGTGGTTTGCAGGGTCGGGCCGGTTTTCGCCAGATTGTAGACGATGATGATGGTGACAACCGCGCCCAAAAAGGCGGCCACCGGCACGGTGTACAGCCCCAACCAATCCGTCGGCCAATTGCGCGACATGGCCAGCACTGCGCCCAGGCCCGCGCCGGAAGCCACGCCGATCAGGTAGGGATCGGCCAGCGGATTGCGGAAGAGGCCCTGGTAGGCGGTCCCGCT
The DNA here is from genome assembly GCA_937958365.1 of uncultured Chloroflexota bacterium. Classification (GTDB taxonomy): domain Bacteria; phylum Chloroflexota; class Anaerolineae; order Promineifilales; family Promineifilaceae; genus Leptovillus. The sequence goes on from CALFEW010000661.1 coordinate 2,177, forward strand.
GCCCGCCAGCGCCGCGCCGGTGAGGGCGACCAGGACGGTATGGGGCAGGCGCACTTGCATGATGATGGTCACGGCCGTTTCTAACCCCGCCACGTCCACACGCACTCCCGGAATCTGCCCCAGGAAGATGCGCAGCACCGTGCCCGGCGCAATGTACACCGCGCCAATGGCGACGCTGGCCAGCAGCGCCAGCGCCAGGAGCAGGCCGTTGAGGAGATAAGGCCGAATTCGGGCGTTTTTCATGGGCAGGGAGTTAACCGCGGAGAGCGCGGAGGGCGCGGAGGGTGAAGAGAGAAATCTCCGCGTTCTCCGCCTCTCCGCGGTTAAAAATCTACTCAAACAATTCCGGGTGTAAGACTTTTGCCATCGCTTCCAGGCCGTCTACCATGCGTGGGCCGGGGCGGCTGACGGTGTTGTCGTCGAAGGTGTAGACGGTGTTGTTTTGCACGGCCGTTAACCCATCCCAGCCGTCTCTGGCGGCGACATCTTGAGGCGTGACGCCGCCCCAGGTGAAGTCGCCCAACAAAATGACGTCTGGGTCTTGCACCAGCAGCTCTTCGACGCTGATTTGCGCCCAGGCGCCCTCCAATACCGCGCCCACGTTCTCGCCGCCGCCCATCGTGATGAGCGTGTCTACAAACGTGCCCGCTCCGGCGGTCCAGGGGGCGTTGGGATCGGTGCTGTCCAGTTCGTAGAAGACCAGCGGTGTTTCAGTGATGGTGGCGATTTTGTCGGCAACGGCCGTAACCCGCGCTTCCAAATCAGCCACCAGCGCCTCGGTTTCGGCCTCGTGGCCCGTCAGTTGGGCGATGGTGCGCAGATTGGCAAACATATCGGGCAGGGTGGTTGGATTGGGCAGCGCGTAAACCGTCAGGCCCACGTCGGTGAGGGCTTTGATTTGTTCTGGCGGGGTGATGTCGGCCACCAGTACCAGGTCGGGTTGCAAATCAATAATGGTTTCCATCGCCAATTCACCAAAGCCGCCGCCAATGTCGGTGACGGCCAGGGCCGCTTCCGGGTAATCGGACACCGAATCACGCCCGACGACCTGAGCGCCCGCGCCGACGAAGAATAAAATCTCGGTGTTGGACGGGGCCAGCGAGATGATACGCTGCGCCGGACCGGCCAGTTCGATGGTGCTGCCCAGTCCATCGGTGAAGGTAAGGGATTGGGGCGCGACCGGTTCAGCGGTCGCGGGTATGGTTGTGGGTTCGGCGGTGGGTTCGGCGGTGGGGGAAACGGCCGTTTCCGCCCCGCCACACCCGCTCAATACAAAAATCGTCGCTAAAATCAGTATCAGCCAGAGGCCGATGATATTTTTTTTCATGTTTGATTTCTCCAATCGGTTGGTTAGTTCGCGGGTTGTCGTACAGCGAACCAACCATCTTGCCTTTAAACAAAAAACCCCCAGTCAGACGACTGGGGGTGGATTAAGATTGGTTGTTTTAATTTACCAATTGTGCGATGGTGAGAAAGATTCTCGAATCACAGTTCCACCTCCTTGTCCTCGAAGTGTGTGGTAACTTAGATCAAGGTGGGCGACCTGACTCTCCGCTGACGCGGAATACAGTTGCGGGACAGCGCCGGACTCTTTCTGTGAGCAGTTCTATCACAGACGTTACCGGCTTCGCCATTGAGCCTACCCATCCGGGGGTTAAGGCGCCTCGATCCAAATAATCTTCAGTTAGAAATGTACAAAAGCTATCTTACTTGATTATTGCGCTTTACGTAAGTGCCGTTTGTCACCAATTCATCGTTGCCGTCCGCCTCAGAGAGGCGATTGGCAAAATCGCCCTATGCCTGCCGGCGGCGGCCTTCAGCGTCGGCCGCTTTCAGGGCGGCAAACACCATCTGCGGCGTTACCGGGATGGGTTCGTGGTAGATGGTTTCACCGGTGGCGCAGGCTCGTTCGGCCACGATCATCAGTTGCTCATCCGTCACCTTCTCCAGACCAATTTCGGCCAGGGTGGTGGGTAGACCCACGTCTTCACAGAAGGTAAATACCTCGTCAATCAGGCCGGCCGGTTTGTCGGTGAGGAACAGCGACGCCAGGACGCCAATCGCTACCTTTTCGCCGTGCCAGTAATGGTGGGTTTCGTCCAGCGCCGTCAGGCCATTGTGGATGGCATGGCAGGAGGCCAGCCCGCCGCTCTCGAAGCCCAGGCCGCTCAGCAGGGTGTTGGCTTCGATGACGCGCTCCAACGCCGGGGTCACGACTTTGGCTTCGCAAGAGGCTTTGGCAACCACGCCGTATTCCAGGATGGTTTCGTAGCAGAAAGCGGCCAGTTTGCGGGCGGTCATCGAACCCACGTCGCCGGTCATATTGCCGGCATAGCTGCGTTCGCAGGCGTCGGCCTCGAACCAGGTGGAGAGGGCGTCACCGATGCCGGCCACCAGGAAGCGCACGGGCGCTTCGGCGATGATGCGCGTATCTACCAGCACCACGTTCGGGTTTTGCGGCAGGACGAGGTAGCGCTTGAACACACCTTCCGGGGTGTAAATCACCGACAGGGCGCTGGTGGGCGCGTCGGTGGAAGCGATGGTGGGCACGATGATGACCGGCAGCCCCAACGCATGGGCGGTCGCTTTGGCCGTGTCCAACGCCTTACCCCCACCAATGCCCACGATGACTTTGGCTGCGGCTTCTTGCACCAGCACCGACAGGCGTTCTACTTCTTCGTCGGCGCATTCGCCGTGAAAAGGTTCAACGGTAATGGCGACTTCCTGTTCAACGTCAGCCTGGAAACGGGGCAGCAGCTTCTCATAAGCGAAGGGATCGGCGATGATAAAAGCTGTTTTGCCGAAACGGGCGGCTTCTTTGCCCAATCGTTTGGTGGCTTCGTAGCCCTGGACGTAGCGTCCGGGGAAGATGGTTGTACTGATCATGAAAAA
>CALFEW010000662.1 GCA_937958365.1 uncultured Chloroflexota bacterium
TGGCCTTGCTCATTGGTTTTGGGCTGTTGTTATTCCCCCTGATTGCCGAACAAAGCACCATCATCATGGCGGCCGTGCCCGGTTACTTCCAAAGTTTACGTGGTTGGCTGCTCGACCAATCCAATCCATTGGTGGCGAGTCTGGGTACGCTGCTGCCAACCACCCTCTCCCTCCCGGCGGCAATACCCCAGACAGGCCAGGAAGTGCTGGAATCGGCCGGGCAGGTGTTGGGCTATATTGGCATGGTGACAAACGGTTTATTAACGGCCGTTATCACCCTCCTCCTGGCCTACTACTGGACACTCGATGGCCCGCGAATCATTCAAACCGGGCTGCTGCTGCTGCCCCAGGAGCGGCGTGAAGGCAGCCGCGAACTGATAGCCGCCATGGAAACGAAGGTCAGCGCCTACATTGCCGGGCAGGGTGTCTTGATGCTGGTGGTCGGCGTGATGGCCCTCATTGCCTACTGGCTCATTGGCTTGCCTTACGTCCTGGTATTGGCGTTTGTCGCCGGCGTGATGGAGGCGGTCCCGCTTGTTGGCCCGCTGTTGGGCGCAATTCCGGCGGCGCTGGTTGCCCTGACGCTCGGCCCCGACAAGCTCATCTGGGTCATCGTCGCCACCACAGTCATTCAACAGTTAGAAAACAGTTTTCTGGTGCCACGCATTATGCGGCAGGCGGTAGGCGTCAACCCGTTTGTCACCCTGCTGGCGCTTTTTGCGTTTAGCTCTTTGCTGGGCGTTGCTGGCGCTATTATGGCGATTCCGATGGCGGCCATTATCCAGCTCTTGTTGAATCATTTCGTCTTTTATTCAGGCGCCACCGAACCGGAGGTCTCGGCCGGCCGTGATTATGCCAGCCGACTGCGTTATGAAGCCCAAGACCTGACCCAAGACCTGCGCAAGCAGGCGCGGCTGACGAAAGACGGTCCGGCGCAGCAGGTGGAACAGACGGATCAGGTGATGGACGAAATCGAAGCGATTGCGACGGATTTGGACAGGCTGTTGGCCCAGGTTGGCGCTTCGGAGGCGGCATGACCCGGCGAGTGGTAGCCATGGGCACGGCCGTTATGACCACCATACTGGCGTTGTTATTGCTGTGGCAGTTCAAAACGGCCGTTGTTTATGTCCTCATCTCGTTGGCATTGGCGGCGGCGGTACGGCCGTTGGTCATCCATCACGCCGGACGGATCTTGCTCTACCTGCTTGCCCTGGGCAGTTTCGCCCTCCTGCTCGTTCTCAGCGGGGGCGCGGCCATCCGTGACCTTCAAGAATTGGCGCGGCAGTTGTCGGCGCAGGATGCCTGGCGGCAGCCGGTATGGCTGCAAGGCAATTCTTTCCAACAGTTGCTGGATACCTGGCTGCCCCCACCCAGTGAACCCTTCGCCGCCCTGATCGGCGACCAGGGACAGTTTGTGCTGCCCGCCGTGCTGGGTTTTACGCAGAACATCTTCAGTATCTTGAGCGGCGCTCTGGTCATTCTATTTTTGAGCCTTTATTGGGGTATGGATCAAAATCATTTTGAGCGGCTCTGGCTTTCGCTGTTGCCACCTGGGCAGCGGACGCAGGTGCGCGACATCTGGCAGACCATCGAGTCTGACCTGGGCGCTTACATCCGCAGCGAAACAATCAAAACGCTCCTGGCCGGGCTTTTGTTGGGGCTGGGTTACTGGGTGCTGGGGTCGCCATACCCGGCGCTGTTGGCCCTGACCGGCGCTCTGGCCTTGTTAATCCCTCTGGTGGGGGTGGTTCTGGCGTTCATTCTGCCCCTGGTATTGGGGCTGCTAACCGAAGCGCCGCTGAGCCTGTTAACCGTTTTCTATACGCTTGGCGTGGCGGCGGCCCTGAAATGGTGGGTGACACCCCGCCTTGCCAACCGCCGACAGTACAATCCGATGGTAACGGCCGTTATCCTCATGGCCCTGGCCAACGTGTATGGGCTGCCTGGCATTATCGTCGCGCCCCCTTTATCGGCGGCCTGCCAAATCGTGTGGAGCCGCCTGCTCAGCAGCCGCGCTGTTTCCGGGGCCGTGGTCCAGGTTTCCGACCTCAAAACACGGCAGGCACAAGTATGGGAAGTCATCAGAGAAATGGCTGAGCCGCCGCCCCTGGTTACCAGCAGTGCAGAACGGCTCAACCAGCTCATCGAGAAAGCGGAAACCGTGCTGCAAACGGCCGTTGAGAAACGTGAATCTGGTTATCTCCCCCAACTGGGGGAGTAACATATCCCCTGCCCAACTGATGTTATCTAAGCGGGCAAGTGTTACCATTGACGTATGACCAAAGTGTATTTAGCCGCCAACCATGCTGAAGTTCGTTCCGCCCTAAGGTTGTTACTGCTGGACCTGGATATGCAGGTAGTTGGCGAAACCAACACCTGGTCCACCGCTCTAAGCAAAGCATCAGCCACACAGCCGGACATGCTGGTGGTAGATTGGGAACTAATCCCGGCTACCGCCTCTCTGGCAGACCTGCGTCTGACCTGTCCGGCGGCAACCGTCATTGTCCTGATCAGTCACCTGGAAGCGCGGCAGCAAGCGGCGCTTTCCGCCGGGGCCGACAGCTTTATCAGCAAAAGCGAAACGCCAGACCGGGTGGCAGAACGCCTACAGGCGGCGGCCAGCATTCGTTCACGCTAACGAACCTACTGGTTTAAAGTAACTGCTATGCCGGCTCTTTGGGAGTTCGTGGGGTTTGATGTGGCGAGTAGCAAGTCCAGAGGGAGAACCCGCTGCTCGCTACCCTTTAACTGGCGTTGACCGCAAAATCTAGCAGCGCGGCCAGCGGACAGGTTGCCAGGCCAATCACGTGATCCCCGCCGCCGTAATAGACGTGTACAACCCCGTCTACCACTGGATTGGCGCAAGAAAAGACGACGTTGGGCACGTCGCCGCGTAGTTCCCACAGTTCTTCGGGCCAGAAAACGGCCGTTTTCGGCCTGGCAATCACCCGCGTCGGATCGTCTAAATCCAGCAAGACCACGCCAAATTTGTAGACGTGGTCGTCGTTGTAGCCATGATTGATCAGCAGCCAGCCCCGGTCAGTCTCAATGGGCGCGCCATTGCTGCCCACGCTTTTGCTGTCCCAGGCGTCCGGGTCGTCCGGGCGCGGGCCATACATCCGCGCCATGTCTGTCTCGCGCCAGGTGTGCAGATCGTCGGCGTAGGCAATCCAGACATTGGGCCAGCGGCGATGCAGGGCAGCATAACGGCCGTTCACTTGCCGTGGGAACAACACATGATCCTTGTTATCTTCCCCGCGCACGATGGGGCCAAGCCGCTGCCAGGTGACGCCGTTTTCACTGACAGCCACCATAGGCAAAATACCTCCCCCGCTGTGGGTAGGCGCGCCTTCACCGGAAAATTGACGGCCGTAAGCGGTATAGGTCATGACAAAACGGCCGTCCAACCAGACCACTCGCGGGTCTTCCACGCCCCGCGAGTCGGTGGCGTCGGCCGGTTCCAGCACCGGCTGCCGCAGCCGATTCCAGCGACGGCCGTCGGCGCTCACGGCGTAACCAATGCGGCTGATCCAATCCAATCCCTGGGCGCGATACCACATGCGCCACAACCCATTGTGGTAGACCACCGCCGGGTTAAACACGTTGTAACATTCCCAATCTGACGCCAGATCAGGGCTAAAAATGGGTTGGGCGGAAACACGTTGCAGCAGCATCCTCACACCTCGCTTTGGGCCTGCGCCAGGGAATGGGCAACGGCCGTCACGCCCACCAGCGCCAACCAGCACACCGCTCCGGCGGAAAGCGGCAGGATAAAACGCAGACTAAGCAGCAGCACGGCAACGGCCGTGCCCCCCAACAACAACCCCGACCAGGGATGCCGCATAAGAAACCGGCCACAGTTGGCATACGTCAGCCACACCGATTTTTCTGACTGTGCCAGCCAAAACGGCCAGTAAAACAGGTTCAATAAAAACCAGAGAACCAGCAGCGTCCCCCAAACCAGGCGCAGCGCCACCCACGCCCCGCCGGTCGCCGCCTGAAACGCATAGAAATTCCAGACCAGCGCCCCGCCGACCAGCAGATTGGGCAGCGCCCAGCGCCAGGCCGGCCAGAACAGACGGCGCATCTCCACCCACAATTCCTGCATCTCCCAGGTTTCGTCGTCGTGGACTTTGCGGGTGATGGCGTAGAGAACGGCCGTGGCCGGCGGTCCCGTCACAATCGGAACTTGCAGCGTCAGCCATAAAATATTCAACAAAATCATCCCGATCCACTCTCGCCACCACAACCGGGATGCCCCAATCAAAATACGAAAAGGATTCATGTGAATTGTGAACTGTGAATTGTGAATTGTGAATTGTGAACTGGCTTCCTACTTCACCATTCACCATTCACAATTCCTACTTCACAATTCCCTAGCCTTTGACGCCGGCATAGCTGACGCCTTCAATGTAATACCGGCTGAAGAAGAAGAACAAAATCAGTATCGGCACAGCATTCACCATCGCGCCCACCAGCACCAGATTCCATTCAGACTTGTAGTTTTGTTGGAACACTTGCAGCGCCACGTTCAAAACCCACATGTCCGGGGTGTTTAGATACAGCAGCGGACTCAGGTAATCGTTCCACATCGCCTGAAACTGCAAAATAAACAACGTTAGCAGCGCCGGGCGGGCCAGGGGCAAAATCACATCCTTGTAAATCTGGAAATAGGAGGCGCCATCCATAAACGCCGCCTCTTCCAGGTCTCTCGGAATGGCCTTTAAAAATTGCGTCAGCAAAAAAATGCCGAAAGCGGTTACGATGCCCGGAAATACCAGGCTGTACCATTTGTTGATCCACTCTAACTTGGCAATGACAATATAACCGGGAATCAGCGTCACGGCCCCCGGCAGCATCATCGAAGCCAACATGAAGCCAAAGATAAGCCCTTTGCCGGGAAACTTCAGCCGGGCAAACGCATAAGCCGCCATAGAGCAGAAAATCAACTGTAAAAAGGCGCGAATGACTGACAGCAAAGCCGTGTTAAAAAACCAGCGCAAGAAACGGCCGCCGCCGGCCAGGATAGCCAGTTGCGTAAACAACCACATCACCAACGCACCGACGA
>CALFEW010000663.1 GCA_937958365.1 uncultured Chloroflexota bacterium
CGCATTTTGCTGGCGACTGACGCCGCCTCCGAAGGGATTGACCTGCAAAACCACTGCCATCGGCTGGTTCATTTCGAGATACCCTGGAATCCCAACCGCATGGAGCAGCGTAACGGCCGTATAGACCGCCACGGTCAGCAGCACGACCCGCTCATCTACCACTTTGCGCCCCAGGGATATGACGCGCGTCTGCACCAGGCGGAAGCCGCCGCGCCCAACGACCTGGAAAACGACCTGGAATTTTTGGTGAAGGCGGTGCGCAAGGTGGAACAGATTCGGGAAGACCTGGGCAAGGTCGGCCCGGTGATTGCCGCGCAGGTGGAAGAGGCCATGTTGGGCAAACGCCAGACGCTGGACACGGCGCTGGCCGAAGCCGACGCCGGCGCGGTGCGCCAGATGTTGAAATTTGAGCGAGATTTGCAAAACCGCATCGCCGAAATGATGCAGCAGTTGCAGGAGACGCGGCAAACCCTGCGCCTCTCCCCGGAAAATATTCAAAGCGTTGTCGAGATTGCCCTGGCGCTGGCCGGGCAGCCACCGCTGCGCCCGGCTCAGGTAGACGGTCTGCCGGTGGGCAAGGTCTTTCACCTGCCGCCCCTCAGCGGCAGTTGGGGGGTGTGCGCTGCCGGGCTGGCCCATCCACACAGCGGCGAGATTCGCCCTATCGTCTTTGACCATAGTCTGGCGCGACGGCGGGATGACGTGGTATTGGCCCATCTGAACCACCGGCTGGTGCAGATGTCGCTGCGTCTTTTGCGCGCCGAAGTCTGGTCGCCGGAAGGGCGGCGCGGCTTGCATCGGGTGACGGCGCGGCAGGTTCCCACGGCCGTTCTGGATACCCCCGCCATCATCGCCCATGCCCGCCTGGTGGTCATCGGCGGCGACAGCCAACGCCTGCACGAGGAGATCATCACGGCCGGCGGCATTATTCGCCAGGGACGCTTCCGCCGCTTCGAGACGGTGGGCGAAATGGAACGATTGCTCCAGGCCGCCACCCATGCGCCTGTGTCTGCCGCCATGCAGGCGCGACTGGCCGGTATCTGGCCGGACATTCGTCCGCAGGTGGAGCGGTCGCTGGAAGCGCGGCAGCAAAATCTGGTGAACGGCATGAAGCGGCAGTTGGCGCAGCGCGCCGAAAAAGAGCAGCGCGACATTGAAGCCGTGTTAACCGAACTGGCCCGCGCCATTGAGACCGAACTGACAGCGCCGGCCTACAAGCAGCTAGAGTTGTTTAGCGCCAACGAACGGATGCAGCTCAATCGCAACACGGACGCCCTGGAAGCGCGTCTAGCCGCTATCCCGGCGGAAATCGAGGCGGAGCAAGCGGTGATCCAGGCGCGTTATGCCAACCCGCAGCCGCGCTTGTTTCCAGTAGCCATCACATTTTTGATACCGCAGAAACTTGCCGGATAGGCTTCGCCGCTTGGCGCAGATTTGACCAATCTTGGAGATTGGTCAAATCTAAAACAGGTATACCCACTATGTCAATCGCTCGTCATCACGCCGAATGGCTTTCTCTTTTGGAAATTTCCGGCCCGTTTCTCAGTATGCCGGTATTGCTTGAAGTGTTCCCCCAGGGGCTGGACGCCGTAGACCCGGCGCTGGCGCAAACGCTGCGCGCCGCTTATGAGGAATGGGCCGACAATCAGGGCGGGTTAGCGCCGGAGGCGGCCATTCATCAGGCGTGGCTGGAGTTTGTGCTGGCGCAGATTTTGGAACTCCCCGACGATGTAACGGCCGTAGGCCAGGCCATCCCCGAAAGTATCAAGGCAACGCTGGCCGAACATGGCGAGACGATCCGGCCGGATTGGCTGGTGGTTGATCCTGTCACCCGCAAGCCGCTGCTGCTCATCCACACCTACGCGCCGACACAAGACCTGGGCAAGGTTGTTCCCCACCGGAATTGGAAAGCGTCGCCTGCCGCACGTATGACCGAGCTGCTGCACAGCACGGCCGTTCCCCTCGGTCTGGTAACGAATGGCGAACAATGGCTGCTGGTAGCCGCCAAAGCAGGCGAGACGACGGGCTACGCCAGTTGGTACGCCGGGCTGTGGCTGGAAGAGCGGCTGACGCTGCGCGCCTTCCGCAGTTTGTTGGGCGCGGGGCGCTTTTTTGGCGTGCCCGACAACCAGACGCTGCCCGCCTTGCTGCACGCCAGCGCCAAAGACCAGCACGAACTCACCGATCAGCTTGGCTACCAGGTGCGCCGGGCGGTGGAAATATTGGTGCAAGCTGTAGACAGGGCAGACCAGGACCGCGGGCGGGCACTGCTCGTCGGTGTGGCGGAAAAACAGTTGTACGAGGCGGCGCTGACGGTGATGATGCGCCTGGTCTTTCTGCTAACGGCCGAAGAGCGTGGGCTGCTGCTGTTGGGCGACCCCATTTACGACCAGTATTACGCCATCAGCACGCTGCGGGCACAGTTGCGGGCGCAGGCTGACCTGCATGGGGAAGAGGTGCTAGAGCGCGGCTTCGACGCCTGGTGTCGCCTGTTGGCAACGTTCCGGGCGGTGTATGGCGGCATCCAACATGAGACATTGACGCTGCCGGCCTATGGCGGGTCGTTGTTCGACCCGGACCGGTTCCCGTTTTTGGAAGGCCGCGCCAGCAACCCGGTCCAGGAGAGCAGCGGGGAGCCGGTGGGCGAGCGCTGGCGGGTAGACACGGCCGTTCCCCTGCCCATCAACAACCGCACGACGCTGCATCTATTAGAAGCGCTGCAAATTTTGCGGGTGAAGGTTCCCGGCGGCGGCGGCGCAGAGGCGCGGCGGCTCAGTTTCCGGGCGCTCGATATTGAGCAGATTGGGCACGTGTATGAAGGGCTGCTCGACCACGAGGCGCGGCGGGCGACGGAGCCGCTGCTCGGTCTGGTCGGGAC